>JAYWEB010000167.1:0-11705 GCA_043779575.1 Chthoniobacter sp.
CCGCGCTGGGAGACGCGCTATTTGCGGAACCTCTACCAGCGCGACGAAAAGTGGGAGGTCAACGCCGCCATCGCCGGCATGCGCGGTGAAAGCGGCTTCATCCGCACCAGCGAGAGCGACAACAAGGAGGGCGCCACCGACGAGGCGAAAGAACGCGCCAAGGAAGGCAAATTTCCCGGCACCAAAGCCGAGCTGGACGCCTACGAACTGATCATTTTCGGCGAGGTGCCGAAGGAGCTGCTCAAGGACGAGGAAAAGCGCTGGCTGGCGGACTTCGTCGGCAAGCGCGGCGGCGCAATCATCTTCCTCGACGGTGCCCGCGGCCACCTGCGCCAATACGGCGACACCCCGCTCGGCCCGCTGCTGCCCGTGGAGTATCTCGACAAGCCGCCGACCGGCCTGAAATCACTCGGGCTAACGTCGCGGGCCGCGGGCCTCGCGCCCTTTGTCCTGAGCGGCGAGATCGGCGCGAACACGGAAGTCTGGGCGAAGCTGCCCGTGCCGAAGTCCGTCGTGGGCGTCAAGCCCCTGCCCGGCGCGGAAGTGCTCATCGACGGCGAGGCCGCGGGCGGGCGCGTGCCGCTCGGCATCCTCCGACATTTTGGCGCGGGCAAAGTCTATTACCACGCCTTCGACGACTCCTGGCGCTGGCGCTACGAAGTGGCCGACAAATATCACGTCAAGTTCTGGAACCAGATCGCGGGCTTCGTGGCCGAGGAGCCGTTTTCCACGCAGGACAAATTCGTCTCCCTCGATGCCGGCAAGCTCAACTACGAGCCCGGCGCGCAGGCCAGCATCCGCGCCCGCATCCGCAGCGGCGAAGGCAAGCCCGTGACCGATGCCGCCGTGACCGCCGTCCTTTCCCGCGACGGCAAACCCGTCGCCAAGATCGAGCTGACGCCCGCGGAAGGCGGACTCTACCGCGGCAAAACCGCCGCGCTCGAGCCCGGCAGCTACGAGGTCACCATCGAGAGCGCCGCCGTGCCCGAGGGGCAGATCAAAGTGCGCACGGAATTCAAAGTGGAGGCCAGCCTGAACATCGAGAAGACCCTGCTCAGCGTGAACGAAGAGCTGCTCCGCCAAATCTCGCTGACCAGCGGCGGCCAGTATTTCCGCGAGGAGCAAGTGGACCAGATCGTGAAGCTCCTCGAGCCCATGACCGCCGGTAACATTCAGGAAAGCGAAACCCCGCTGCTGGAGAGCTGGTGGTGGTTCGCGCTCCTCGTCATGCTCCTGACCGCCGAATGGCTCATCCGCAAACGCGTCGGCATGCTTTGAGCCGCCCGGCGCGGTCTAGGTTCGGGCTTTCGGTAGTGGTTCAGTTTGAAAACCACACCGTCATTCTGAACGGAATTCCCGGCGGGCTTGTGTCTCCTTCTGCTCGCGCAAGAGCCGCCACGCATTTACAAGGGTTGTCGCCTGACCGGCAATCGGTCATCGTCCTGCTTATGTTTACTCGCATTCAAACCAGTTCCTTTCGCTGCCTGAAGTCAGTGGATCAGACATTGGGACCGTTCCGCGCTCTGGTCGGCCCGAACGCCAGTGGTAAGACAACATTTCTGGATGTGATCGGATTTCTTGGGGACCTCGTGAGAAATCGAGGTGAGGTCATTGAGACAGTTCAGGCACGCAGCGCGAATTTCGAGAAACTCGTGTGGATGGGGACCGGGAGATCCTTTGAACTTGCTGTTGAGTCTGAGATTCCTGTGACCGTCAAGAAACTCATGGCAGACGAAAAGCAGCGTTTTACACGAGTGCGCTACGAGGTGCGGATTGGCTTGGAGGCTGCCACCAATGAAATTGGTCTGGATCACGAGACCCTTTGGCTGATGGAGCCAGAGGTAGAGAAGACGGTTGTTCAGCCAGATTTCTTTCCTGCGCCTCAAAAGGATTTGCACTCCATCGTGAGTCAAATTCGTTCGCAAAAAGGCCGGAACGCCGCGTTGACGAAAGCTCCGGGCGGAAATGACAATTTCTATCCCGAGGGACGTCCTTCCTACACGCCGTCATTTAAGCTTGGCCGAAGTAAATCTGCGCTCGCCAATCTTCCGGCAGACACGGATAGTTTTCCGGTTAGTAGCTGGTTTCGCGAGCTCTTGGAGAAGGGTGTTCAGGCGTTCGTGTTAAACAGCCAGGTGATCAAGCAGCCCAGTCCTCCCGGGTTGCGCCAGCGCTTCCAAACGGACGGCTCGAATCTGCCCTGGGTCATTGCGGAGTTGCGAAAGAACGAGAAGCGCTTCCACGCTTGGCTTGCCCATGTGCAGACGGCGTTGGAGGACGTCAAAGATGTCGATACTTTCGAGAGACCGGAGGACAAACACCGGTACCTCATCATCGAATATTCAAATGGAGCAAAAGTTCCCTCCTGGCTTGCCTCGGATGGAACATTGCGCCTGTTGGCGCTGACCATTCCCGCTTATCTACCAGGCTTGGAAGGCACGTTCCTCATTGAGGAACCGGAGAACGGAATTCACCCCCGTGCTATAGAAACGGTTTTGCAATCGCTATCCTCAATTTATCGAAGTCAGGTGCTGGTGGCGACCCACAGCCCGGTTGCGCTGAACATGTTGGAGTCGCGCGATGTGCTTTGTTTCGCCAAGGACGCAGCAGGTGCGACGGACATCGTTTCGGGAGACCGACATCCAGCCCTTCGGGACTGGAAAAAGGGTGAGCCTGACTTGGGGGTCTTGTTCGCCATGGGAATTCTTAGCTAACGCACCGAATGAAGGATCTCGTTCTGTTGGTTGCGGACAAGAACGCTCATTTTGCACTGAAAGGCGCATTGGGTCGACCGGAGGCTCTTGGAATCGTTCCGATCGAATTTGAGTTTCGCGTTCATCCAGGTCGGGATGGCGGTGTTCGAAAAACTGGCCCCGACGCGCTGGCTCGGGAGCATCGCCGATTCAAGCATGCGTTGTTGGTATTGGATTTTGAGGGAAGTGGCAGCGAGTTACCGAACGCCGGAGCATTGGAAACGCAGTTGGATTCGCAATTGGAAGCGATCTGGCGAAGCTCAGCTAAGTCGGTGGTGATAGAACCCGAGGTGGACGTGTGGATTTGGGGTTCAGATAACGCCGTTGAGGAAGTCATTGAATGGCGCTCAGGAAAACGTCTTCGAGAGTGGCTTCGCGACGAAGGTTACACTTTCGATGCAAACGACAAGCCTACCCGCCCGAAGGAGGCTATAGAGGCAGCGTTGAAGGTTGCCGGAACACCACGATCATCCGCTCTCTATCAGCGAATAGCCGAAAAAATCAGCCTATCGAAATGCGCTGACAAAGCTTTCCTTCGCCTGCGGAATCAACTCTGTGAATGGTTTCCACGTTAACTGGTGCGAGCAGTGAACCGGGTCCGGATCGGCGTTATGGATGGCAGGCCGATGATCACCGGCCTGCGCCGCCGCATTTGACTCCCTCCCGGCCGAGGGGCTGCGGGCGCGGAAGAAAAGCCAAAGATTTCAACGACACACTGATTGGTGTCCTGTATCCACCGCCTCAGACTGACGCCGCTCTTATGAGTTCCCATCAATGGCGAGCCGACCAACGAGCGCGACGGCATCTGGCGCAGGGTGAAGGGCGAGGCGCAGCGGGCCGGGATCGCCGTGGATTTTGCGCCGCTGAAAGACGCGCGCGCCGGCGAGCTGGCCGCGCGCTTCGACCTCGGCATGGGCTTCACGCCGGAGGGGTGAAGCTGGGGCGCCGCTTTGATTGAGCGGCGGAATCCGCGGCGGCGGAGCTTTCGCTTGGCCGGGGGCTTTTCGTGTGCGAAACAAGCCGCCCTTCCCGCCTATGAAAACTCCCTCCTTCGTGGCCGGCCGCTCCGCCGCCCTCGCCCTGGCCGCGTTTGGTGCGCTCACTTTTTCCACTCATCATGCGGCGGCGCAGGCGGACGAGTTTGCCCCGATGCCGCCCGTCCAGGCGAAGAGCCCGCAGGAGGAGGCGAAGACTTTCCAACTGCCGCCGGGCTACCGGCTGGAGCTGGTGCTGAGCGAGCCGGAGATCAAGGAGCCGGGCGTCGTGGCGTTCGATGGCGACGGGCGGATGTTTGTCGCCGAGCTGCGCGGCTACATGCAGGACATCGATGGCAAAAACCAGCTCGATAAGATCAGCCGCGTGTCGCTGCACTGGTCGTCGAGAGGCGACGGCGTGTATGACAAGCACAGCGTCTTCATCGACAACTTGGTGCTGCCGCGGATGCTCGTGGCGCTGGACAAGGGGCGCATCATCGTGGGCGAGACGAACACGAACGATCTCTTCATCTACACGGACACGGACGGCGACGGGGTCTCGGACAAAAAGGAGCCGTTTTATGCCGGCGGCGGGCGCGGGGAAAATCTGGAGCATCAGCCGAACGGGCTGGTCTGGGCGCTCGATAACGGGCTCTACTCGACCTACAATAACTACCGGCTGCGCTGGACACCGGCGGGGGCGGTGAAGGAGATGGTCGCGGCGAACGGCGGGCAGTGGGGGCTGTGCCAGGACAATTTCGGCAAGCTGCTTTTTATGAACGCGGGCGGCGAGCAGGGGCCGCGGAGTTTCCAGCAGCCGATCCTGTATGGCTCGTTCAATCCGCCGGGGCAGTTTGCGTCGGGCTTCGAGGTCGTCTGGCCAGCGGTGGGGCTGGCGGATGTGCAGGGCGGGGGACCGCGCTTCCGCAAGGAGGACAAGACGCTGAACCATTTCACGGCGACGTGCGGCTCGGAGTTTTTCCGCGGCGACCGGCTGCCCGCGGAACTGCGCGGGGACTTGTTCTTCGGCGAGCCGGTGGGTCGGCTGGTGCGGCGCGCGAAGGTGGAGGTGCAGGAGGGTTTCACCACGCTGAGCAATCCGCACCAGGAGGCGAAGGCGGAGTTTCTGCGCTCGACCGATCCGTGTTTCCGCCCGGTGAATATCGCCAACGCGCCCGACGGCACGCTCTACCTCGTGGACATGTATCGCGGCATCATCCAGGAGGGGAACTGGGTGCGCGGGGGCTCGTATCTGCGGAAGGTCGTGGAGCAATACGGCCTGCAAAATGTCGTCGGCCACGGGCGCATCTGGCGGCTCGTCCACACCAGCGCGCAGCCCGGCCCGCAGCCGCGCATGAACAGCGCCACGCCCGCGCAGCTCGTGGCGCAGCTCGGCCATCCGAACGGCTGGTGGCGCGACACCGCGCAGAAGCTCCTCGTTTTGAAACAGGACAAATCCGTGGTCCCCGCGCTGACCGCGATGGCGCGGTCGGACAAAAATGAATTCGCCCGCCTGCACGCGCTCTGGACGCTGGAAGGGCTCGGCGCGCTCACGCCCGCGCTGGTGCGCGAGAAACTCCGGGACCCGCATCCGCAGCTCCGCATCGCCGCGCTGCGGGTGGGCGAGGCGCTGTTCAAAGCGGGCGACAAGTCGCTCGTCGCGGACGTGGCGGCGGCGATGAAGGACAGGGATGAGAACGTGGTCATCCAGGCGCTCCTCACCGCGAAGCAGCTCGATCTGCCGGACTGGCGGACGATGGTCGCCGCCGTGACCGCGGCCAACCCAGCGCGCGGCGTGAAGGCCATCGCCGGAGCGTTCCCGCCGCCGCCGCCGCCCGCCGGAGGACTGGCGATGACGCCGGAGCAACTCAAGCTCTACAAGACGGGCGAGACCGCTTTCCAAACGCTCTGCGCGACGTGCCACGGCGCGGATGCGAAAGGGCTGCCGATGGCCGGGGCCGCGCCCGGCGCCATGCTCGCGCCCGCGCTGGCGGGATCGAAGACGATCACGGGCCACCGCGACGGCGGGATCAAGGTGCTGCTCCACGGTTTGATCGGCGAGATCGACGGCAAAAAATACGAGGGCCAGATGATCGCGATGGGCACGAACGACGACGCCTGGATCGCCGGCGTGCTGAGTTACGTGCGGACGAACTTTGGCAACCGCGCCGGCTTCGTCAGCCCGGCGGAAGTGGAGGCGCTGCGCGCGGCGACGAAAACCCGCACGCAGCCGTGGACGATCAACGACCTGCGCGCCTCGCTGCCCTAGCCGTGCAAGGACCGATGACTTTCGGATTCAAGGAATGGACGCTCATCTGCGACGCGCTCGGGCGCGGCGGGCAGAGCATCATCATCCGCAAGGGCGGCATCGCCGAGGGGCGCGCGGGCTTTCGCTTTGAGCACCCGGAGTTCCTGCTTTTCCCCACGCTCTTTCACGAGCAGGTGGCGAAGCTCCAGCTCCCGCCGGGCACGCCGCTGCCCGCGCCGCGTGGCGACGGTCAGCACGAGGTGCGCTGCCGCGTGCGCGTGGAGTGGACCGCGGACGTGACCGACTGGGAAACGGTGCGTGCGCTTGCGCCGTTTCATTTGTGGCAGGAGACGGAAATCGAGAAGCGCTTCCGGCAGGATGAGAAGCCCGGCGTCAGCCTCGCCTTCGTGCGCGTGGCCCGGCTCGCCGAGCCTTTCGTTTTCCCCGACTCCCCGCGCTTCGGCGGCTGCCGCTCGTGGATCACGCTCCCCGAGCTGCCCGCCGCCGCCCGCGCCACGGATGTGCTCGACGACGCGACGCACCGCGCGCGCGAGCGGGAGATCCGTGCTCTGCTGGGCCTTTGACCCAGCCGCAGGCTCCGCTACTTCGCGAAGCCCTGCGCTTTCAGCCAGAACAGGCAGTCGGCCGCCCACGGATGCAGCGCCTGTCCGGGCCTGCCGCCGAGGCCGATGCCGTGGCCGCCTTTTTGATAGACATGCAGGTCAAACGGCACGCCAGCCCGGCGCAGCGCGACGGCGAATTCGAGCGAGTTTTCGACCTTCACCACGTCGTCCTCCCAAGTGTGCCAGAGGAAACACGGGGGCGTTTGTTTGGTGACCTGCTTTTCATTGGAGAGCAGCTCGACGAGTTCCGGCGCGGGGTTGTTGCCGAGCAGGCTGTTCTTCGAGCCGCCATGCGTGTTCGGCCCCATCGAGATGACGGCGTAGCACAGGATGCCGAGGTCGGGCCGCGAACTGAGGCGCTCGACCGGGTCGGTGGCGTCCGCTTTGCCCGCGTCGAAGTGCGTGAGCAGCGTGGACGCGAGATGCCCGCCCGCGCTGGAGCCCATGATGCCCACGCGCTTGGGGTCGATCTTCCATTCGGCGGCTTTCGCGCGCGTGAGGCGCACGGCGCGCGCGGCGTCGTTGAGCATCGCGGGATGGCGGTAGCCGCGCGAGCCGAGGCGGTATTTCAAAACGATCCCGGCGATGCCCTGCTCCGCGAGCCACTCGGCGTAGCCCGCGCCCTCGTGCCCGGCGAGTCCGCTGTAGGCACCGCCGGGGCAGATGACGATGGCCGCGCCGGTCGCCTTTTCCGGCGCGGGGAGAAAGGCGGTGAGCGTGGGCTTGTCCTCGTCCTTCTCGCCGAGCGCGCCGGGCGCACCCTCCGGCCAGAGGGGCAGGGGAGCGAGTGGCGCGGCGTGGAGCGCGGCGGTGAGGAGCACGGTGGTCAGGATGGGGAGGAGGCGCATGATGGGTGGGGTTAAAAACTAAGGGTTGGAAAAGAGTGTTGTCGCGCGCGTCTCGACGGCCTTCGCCCAGACCTTGATGTTGGCGACTTTGCCGGTGTCGTCGAATGAGCCGAAGCCGATTGCGCCCGCGCCGAAGGTCTGGTCCTCGCCGGTCATGATCGGTTTTTCCATGTCGTCGAAAAACACGCGCACCGTGTTTTTCAAAGGGCTGTCAGACCTTCTCCGGCACCACGAATGGCGCGCGGTACTCGCGGGTGAGGAGCTTGTCGGCTTCGGGGTGGCCGATGAATTTCTCGGTCTGCGGATCAAACTTCAGGTGCTCGCCAAAGGTGAGCTGGTTCGTGGTGAGGTCGATGTCGTTCGCGGCGAGATGCGCGGTCAGGCGCTCGAAGGAATCCAGCGCGTCCTTGCGGCCTTTGATTTTCTCCGCGATGGCCTCGGGCGCGGCCTTTTGTCCGACGCGATACGCGATGTTGCCGGTGTGGCAGAGCGCGCTGGAGATGTGGCCGTCGAGGATCTTGCCGTTGAGGTCGGCCGCCTTTCGGCTGCGCACGGCGCTGAGAAAGTTCTCGTAGTGACTCTCGGGAGCGCGCCGGGAAAACTTCCGGATCTCCTGCCCTTCGGCGTCGAAGGCGATCGCGTTGTCGTAGTCCGGGCAGAGGATGTGGCCGTTTTCGTACTGCACGATCACGCCCACACTCGTGCCGCGATATTTGTCCATCGGGCCGGCGGGCACTTTCACTTCGCGGCCGTCGGCCTCGGTTTTCATCCCGGCGGGCGCGGAGGGCAGGCCGCGCACTTCAAAGATCAGGGGAGCCTTTTTGTAGTCGTGGAAAACGATGAGCGAGTTCGGCGTCTCGCCGTCGTCCACGTAGCCGAGTCGCCCGCCGAGGGCGAAGACCGCGGGCGAGAGTGCGTCCTCGCCGAGGAAGCGGCGCGCGATGTCCATCTGGTGGATGCCCTGGTTGCCGAGGTCGCCGTTGCCGGTGTTCCAGACCCAGTGCCAGTCGTAGTGCAGGCGGGCGCGGGTGAGCGGGAGTTTGGCCGCCGGACCGCACCACAGGTCGTAGTCGATCGTCTCCGGCACGGGTCGCGCGCCGTCCACCTGGCCGATGCTGGGGCGGGGTTTGTAGCAAAGTGCGCGGGCGTAACGCAGCTTGCCGAGCGGCAGGTTTTCCACCCACTCCAGCGCCTCGGCGAGTCCCCCGCCGGAGCGGCTCTGCACGCCCATCTGCACGATCTTGCCGTGCGCGTCCGCCGCCTTCACGAGCTGCCGGCCTTCCCACACGTTGTGCGACACCGGCTTCTCCACATACACGTCCTTCCCAGCCTGGATCGCCCAGATGGCCCCCAGCGCGTGCCAGTGGTTCGGCGTGGCGATGGAGACGACATCGACTTCCTTGCTCTCGATCATTTTCCGCATGTCCCGATAGGGCGTCACCGTGTGGCCTTTCGCCGCGAGCTGCGCCACGCCCTTTTCGAGCACCGCGCTGTCCACATCGCACAGCGCCACGATCCGCGCGCCTTTGCAGCCGAGGAAATTGCCGATGTGATCCTGCCCGCGCCCGTTGAAGCCGACGATGCCGATGCGGATGTCGTCATTCGCGCCCTCGGCGGCGGCGCAAAGCCGGGCTGGCAGGGAAAGCGCGGCACTGGCGGCGAGCGAGGATTTGAGAAAGCTGCGGCGGTTTTGTTTCATGGGAATTGGGAGTCGGTGAGGGGGAGTGCGTCGCACGGAGCGCCCGCAGCGACAATGAGTAAAACCACCGCGCCGCGGATTCTCTTAGATGCCGGCGCGCAGCAACCGCCTTTGATGGCGTCGGGCCTCGACAAAGCGGCGGGCGTTTTCGAGAGTGGGAGGCGCATGTCCGAAATCGCCGAGTCCTCCCCGAAGCCCGTCGTGGCGAGCTATTGCACGACCTTTCTCAAGCCGGAGATGCTGCACATTTACCGGCAGGTGACGGGGCTGCGGCGCTACGCGACTTTCGTGGTCACGCGGGAGCGGAGGTGCGAGGAGCAGTTTCCGTTTGGGGACATTGAGGTGCTGCCGCGGGCGCGGAAAAATTTCGTGAAGCGCTTCTGGCTGAAGTACGTCGCGGGCCGGCCGCCGGTGTACTACCGCGGGGAGTTGCAGGTGATCTTGAAGGTGCTGGCGCGGCGGCCGGCGGATCTGCTGCACATTTATTTCGGCCACACGGGGGTGCATCTGCTGCCGCTCGTGGAGGAGTGGAAAAGGCCGTGCGTGGTGTCGTTTCACGGGATGGACATCCAGGCGCGGCCGGAGCAGGAGGGCTACGATGAGCAGATGCGGGCGCTGCTGCGGAAGGTGCCGCTGGTGCTGGCGCGGTCGCGCTCGCTCTTTGCGGAGCTGGAGCGCTGGGGTTGTCCGCGGGAAAAGCTGCGGCTCAACCGGACGGGCATCCCGCTGACGGACTTTCCCTTTCAGCAGCGGCCGATGCCGGCGGACGGGGCGTGGCGGTTCGTGCAGGCGTGCCGCCTGGTGGCGAAAAAGGGGCTGCGGACGGCGTTGCGGGCGTTTGCGAAATTCCACGCGCTGCATCCGAAGGCGAAGTTCCGCATCGCGGGCGATGGACCGATGCGGGCAGAGCTGGAGACGCTGATCGGCGAGCTCGGGCTGGGGGAGGCGGTGGAGTTGCGCGGGTTTCTGTCGCAGGCGGCGCTGGCGGCGCTTTACGCGGGTTCGCACGTCTTTCTCCACCCCAGCGAAATGCCGCCGGATCAGAATCAGGAGGGCGTGCCAAACTCGATGCTGGAGGCGATGGCGACGGGCCTGCCGGTGCTCGCGACGACGCACGGCGGCATCCCGGAGGCGGTGACGCACGGGCGCACGGGGTTGCTCGTGCCGGAGCGCGATGACGCGGCGCTTTTCGCGGCGATGCAGCAGCTCACGGCGGAGACGGATTTGCTCTACATCCTGGGTCAGGCCGCGGCGCGCGCGGTGCGGGAGGAGTTTGAGCAGGGGCGGGCGATTGAGAGGCTGGAGGGGTTTTATGATGAAGCGCGGGGCGGAGTGATGCGTGACCGGTGATTCGTGAATGGTGCGGAACGCGCGCGAGTCCTATTCACTATTCACCGATCACCATTCACGCCGATGCCACACAGCTTCGCATATCTCTTCGAGCGTTTCCCTTCCTTCGTGCAGACCTTTGTCTATCGCGAGGCGGCGGAAATGGTGCGGCGGGGGATGGAGCCGTGGCTGGTGTCGATCCGGCGACCGGATGATCCGGTGGACCTCGCGGCGGAGCTGGACGCGGACGTTTTCTACCTGCCGGAGGAAAAGGTGCTGCGGGCCGAGGTGGATGCGCGGCGCGCGGCGGGAAAGCTGGGCCGGCGGGCGCGGCGGGCGATGTCGCGGCAGCGCGGGGCGGGGGACTCGCAGCGGATTTTCGAGGCGATCTGGCTGGAGCCGCGGCTGCGGGCGCGCGGGGTGCGGCACGTCCACGCGCACTTCGGCGGGGTGGCGGCGCGGACGGCGTGGTGGCTGCGGGAGCTTTTCGGTTTCAGCTACAGCTTCACGGGACACGCGAACGACATTTTTTGCGCGACCGACTTCCCCGTTTCCAATGGGAACCTCGTGGCCGGGGCGCGCTTTGTGGTCACGGAGACGGACCACGCGCGGCGCTGGATGGAGGAGAAATATCCGGCGGCGCGCGGCCGGATTTTCCGCGTGTTCAATGGGATCGCGCGCGACGGTTTCCTCCCGCGCGGGCCGGCGGGCGAGGTGCCGCGGATTCTCTCGGTGGGACGGTATGTGGAGAAAAAAGGGTTCGGTGATTTGATCGCGGCGTGCGGACGGCTGCGGGAGCGCGGGGTTGCGTTTGTGTGCGAAATCGCGGGCGGTGGGCCGCTGGAGGCGGAGTTGCAGGGGCAGATCGACGCCGCGCAGCTCGGCGGGATGGTGCGCCTGCTGGGGCCGCGCCCGCAGGCGGAGGTGCGCCGGTTGCTGGCGCAGGCGCAGCTTTTTGTCCTGCCGTGTGTCGTCGAGGCAGACGGCGGGAGCGACAATCTGCCGACGGTCATCATGGAGGCGATGCTGGCCGGGGTGCCGGTGATTTCGACGTGCGTGGCGGGCGTGCCGGAGATGATCGCCACTGGCGAAGACGGGCTGCTGACGCCGCCGCGCGACCCGGCAGCGCTGGCCGCGGCGATGGCGAAACTCCTGCTCGATCCGGTGCTCGGCGACCGCATGTCCGCCCGAGCCCGGCAGTCGGCGGCACAAAAATTTTCGGTGGAAACCA
>JAYWEB010000168.1:0-11702 GCA_043779575.1 Chthoniobacter sp.
CGGCCTGCCCGTCCACAATGGCGGCACCTACGTGAACATGGACGGCCCCGCCTTTTCCACCCGCGCCGAATCCGAGACGCACCGCAAGCTCGGCTTCGACGTCATCGGCATGACGAACCTCGGCGAAGTGCGGCTCGCGCGAGAGGCCGAGATCGCCATCGCGACCATGGCGATGATCACGGATTACGATTGCTGGAAGACCGAGGAAGAGCCCGTGACCGCCGAGGCCGTGATCGCGCATCTCATGGCCAACGCCGCCGCCGCGAAGCAGATTCTCGCCCGCGTCATCCCGCAGATTCCCGCCGAGCCGCACTACCCCGAGCACCGCGCGCTCGACAGCGCCCTCGTCACCGACCGCGCGCTCTGGCCGGCGGAGACGGTGAAAAAACTCGGCGTGATTCTGGAGCGCTTCGCCCACCGCTGAACGGGCGCCGGCCGTTTTTTCGGCGGCGGCGTCTTCCTGCTTTCGCCGGCCAGGAAATCCGTTAGTAATCCTCGCCATGTTTCGCTTCCTGCCCCTCATATTCCTCGGCCTCGCCACCGCGCTCACCGGTGCGGCCCCCGCACCTGCGCCAGCCACGAGCGCGATCCCCGCGCCCGTCCTGTCCGTCCCCGCCGACGTCCCCGCGCCTGCCCCCGCCGGGACGCCAAAGATCACCCTCTCCCAATGCCACGTCGATGGACCGTACGTCGCCATGACCTTCGACGACGGCCCGCACGGCGCGAACACCCCGCGCCTCCTCGAAATGCTCAAACAGCGCAAAATCCACGCGACCTTCTTCCTCGTGGGGCAGTGCGTGGCGGAGTACCCGGACATCGTGAAAAAGATCGTCGCCGAGGGGCACGAGATCGCCAACCACTCGTGGTCGCATCCGCAGCTCTCGGCGATGTCCGAGAGCGCCGTGCGCGATCAGCTCCAGAAAACGCACGACGCCATCATCGCCGCCTGCGGCGTGACGCCGAAGATCATGCGTCCGCCGTATGGCGCCTTCACCGCCCGCCAGCGCGCGTGGGCGCACGGCGAGTGGGGCTACAAGTGCATCCTCTGGGATGTCGATCCGCTCGACTGGAAAGTGCGCAACGCCGAGCACGTGAAGAACGAGATTTTGAAAGCGGCCGTGCCCGGCTCGATCATCCTCTCGCACGACATCCACAAGACCACGGTCGATGCCATGCCCGAGACGCTCGATGCCTTGCTGGCCAAGGGTTTCAAGTTTGTCACCGTCTCGGAACTCATCGCGATGGATCGGCCCGTGGTGCCGAAGCCGAAGGCCACGCCCGCGCCGAAAGGCGATCCGGCCTTGGCGGCGAAAGCGGAGCCGGTGGACGCGCCCCCAGCCACCCCGGCGGCGAAGGCGAAGCCTTAAACTCCGGGGAGCGCGCGCGTCCCGCGTGCTGGTCGCGGCGTCCCGCCGCGACGAACTTTCCTCCGGCGCGTGGAGTGATGGCGCGCGCCTCCGGCATTCCGACACGTTCGGAAGTTCGCGAAGTAGGGACGACTTCGCCAGCACGCGGGACGCGTGCGCTCCCCGGAATTCCGCCGCCGCGCGCTTTCTTTCCTCGCTCCCAAGCTCCTGTTTGGGAGCGCAGTTGTCTGCGAAGCTCCGCTTCGTCGGCGCGGATCCAGCGGGAGCGTTTCATTCCAAAGGCCGCCCTGGGAAGCAGAGCTTCCAAGACAATGGCGTGACCAAGCAGGAGCTTGGTCACGAGGGGACGGGGGTGATGGCGCGGCATTTGGGGGCGACTTCGGCGAAGGCGACGTCGCCGGCGAGCCCCTCGTTCCCAAGCTCCAGCTTGGCAACGCCCGTGTCTTCGAAGCTCTGCTTCGTCCACGTGGCGACCGCTCACGATCGCTCCCGCGGCCATGTCGGCGAAGCAGAGCTTCGGGGACAAGCGCGTTCCCAAGCCGGAGCTTGGGAACGAGGAGAATTCGCGGCAGCCAATGATTTACCGAAGGAAGGAAGGCGGTACTTTTCTTCTCTACGGCGTGGGAAAAAACCGTGTGGACGATGGTGGTGTTATTGATGCCAAAGGAAGCGATGGAGAGAGGCCCGACTTCATCTGGCTCTACGCGCCGCCGGCGCGGTAGCGGACCGCCGTCATCCTGAGCGGAGTTCCGCGCGGGCGAAGGCGGGACGGAACGGAGTCGAAGGACCTCTAACTTTTCGCGGGCGGAGGCGGCGGGACGAACCCCGCGATCAAGTGGTGACCGTTCGCACTCCGGCCAACCACCACCTTCGCCCCCGCCGGGAGATAGAGGTCCTTCGACTGCGCTGCGCAAAGCCTCCGCTCCGCTCAGGATGACCGGTTGGTCTGTTCTGCGAACCGCGCTACACGCGATCCGCAAAGCGCCGGCAGCTCGCGATGGTGTTCGCCATGAGCATGGCGATGGTCATGGGGCCGACGCCGCCGGGGACGGGGGTGATGGCGCGGCATTTGGGGGCGACTTCGACGAAGGCGACGTCGCCGGTGAGGCGGTAGCCTTTGGGTGCGGCGGGGTCGTCCACGCGGTTGATGCCCACGTCGATGACGACGGCTCCGTCTTGCACAAAGTCCGCGCGGACGAACTCGGGCCGGCCGATGGCGGCGATGAGGATGTCGGCGGTGCGGCAGACGGCGGCGAGGTCGCGCGTGCGGGAGTGAGCGACGGTGACGGTGGCGTCGCCGCCGGGGCCTTTGTTCATCAGGAGGAGCGCCATCGGTTTGCCGACGATCATGGAGCGGCCGAGGACGACGACGTTTGCGCCCGCGGTCTCGATGCCGCTTTCGATGAGCAGGCGCTGGCAGCCGAGCGGGGTGCAGGGCACGAAGCCGTCGGGGTCGCCGAGGGTGAGTTTGGCGACGTTGAGCGGGTGGAAGCCGTCCACGTCTTTGCGCGGGTCGATGGCGTCGATGACGGCGCGTTCGTCGATGTGGGGCGGGGGAGGGGATTGGACGAGGATGCCGTGGATGGCGGGGTCGGCATTGAGCTGGCGGACGATGGCGATGAGGTCGGCCTGCGAGGTGTCGGCGGGCAGCTCGTGCTTCACCGAGTGCATGCCGAGGTCGTGGCACATCTTGTCCTTTGAACGCACGTAAGCCTGCGACGCGGGATCGGCTCCGACGAGGACGACGGCGAGGCCGGGCGTGAAGCCGCGCGCCTTCAACTCCGCGACGGCGAGGCGCGAGGCGGCGTGGGTTTTCTGGGCGATGGCTTTGCCGTCGATGAGGGTCGGAGAATTTAGCATTTAAGATTTAGGATTTAGGAAGGCAGAAGCCGCCCCGCAGTTTCTAAATCCTAAATCCTAAATCCTAAATCCTAAATCGCCTCACTCCCCATGCTGCGGGCGCATCATTCGCTCCAGCCGCACGCGCTGGTCTTCAAAGAGCGCCTCGTCCGCGGTGGCGGGGATTTCGTGGAGGATGTCGAAGGTGATGTGGACCTTGGCGAAGGGCTTCGGAATCATGAAACCGTCCCAAGTTTTCAACTGCCAGTAGCTCGAATACTTGACGTGAATCGGCAGGATGAAGCCGCCGGTGATTTGCGCGAGTTTCACGAGGCCGGGACTCATGGAATAGCGCGGGCCGCGCGGGCCATCGGGCGTGATGGCCATGATGTAGCCGTCCTCGATGGCGCGCTTCATTTCCACCAGCGCGCGCGCGCCGCCGCGCGAGCTGGAGCCGCGGATGGCGCGGATGCCGAAGTGCGCGAGAAACGCGGAGATGATCTCGCCGTCCTTGCTCGCGCTGGCGAGGGCCGCGCCGAGGCGTCCGGGAAAATAGCGCTCGAAGAGGTGCGGCATGACGAAAAGTTTGTTGTGCCAGAAGGCCCAGAGGAGCGGCTTTTCCGGCGGGGTGTCGCGCACGCCGGCGTGATCGACGAGGCGGAAGCGGAGGGTGAAAATCCACAGCCGTACGAGACGGGCGGCGAGGGCCGCGAGCAGCCGCGCTTTTTTCTCGTGGATCACTCGGCGTTCTCCGCCCAGCGGAAGGTGTTCGGATTGGGGAGATCGAGTTGATCCAAAATGCGGGCGACGACGGTATCGGCGACTTGCTCGATGGTCTGCGGGCGGCTGTAAAAGCCGGGCGAGGCGGGCAGGATGATCGCGCCGGCTTCGATGAGGGTGACGACGTTGCGCGCGTGGATGAGATTCCACGGTGTCTCGCGCGGGACGAGGATGAGCTTGCGCCGCTCTTTCAAAAAAACATCCGCCGCGCGCAGCAGCGTGGAGTCGCTCGTGCCGGCGGCGATGCGCCCGAGCGTGCCCATCGAGCACGGGCACACGACCATCGCATCGAACCGCGCCGAGCCGCTGACGAACGGGACGTTCATCGTTTTGTCCCCATGCTGCCGGACGCCCTCCGGCACGGTGAGCGCGCCGATTTCCTCCGCGATGACCTGCTTCGCGTAGCTGCTGAAAACGAGATGCACCTCATGCGCGGCGCAGTCGATTTGCGCGAGCAGCCGCTGGAGATAGATCGCCCCGCTCGCGCCGGTGGCTGCGATGACGAGCTTCATTTAGAGATACCCCGCCGCGTGCATGCGCCGCGTGAGGTCGCCCTGGCGGGTGAGGAGGTCGGCGTAGAGTTCCTTGTGCTCGGCGTGCGGCTTGGCGCGCGTGGCGTCGTCGAGTTTTACGATGCGGGCGCAGAGGTCGCGGAAAGTCACCGGCTTGCCCTGCGCGGCGTGGCAGGCGTAGGCGGCCTGGAGCGCGGCCCCGAGCGCGGCGCCCTCGGCGGATTCGAGGCAGATGGTCGGCACGCCGAAAATATCCGCCGCGATCTGCCGCCAGACGGTGCTCTGGCTGCCGCCGCCGGTGAGGCGGATTTCGGTGGGCTGGATGCCCAGTTCGCGGAAGCGGTTCAGGCCGTAGGCGAGGCCGAGCGTGACGCCCTCCATCGTCGCGCGGGCCATGTGCGCGGGGTTCATCGTGTCCGTTTTCAAGCCGTGGAAAACGCCGCTCCCGCCGGGCAGATTCGGCGTCCGTTCGCCGTTGAGGTAGGGGAGAAAGAGCAGGCCGTCCGCGCCGGCGGGGGCGCTGGCGACGTGGGCTTCGAGCTGCTCGTGCGACCAGCCGAAGAGCTTGCGCGCCTGCTCGGTGGCCACGGTCACGTTCATCGTGCAGACCAGCGGCAGCCAGCGGTCCGTGCTGTCGCAAAAGGCGGCGACTTCGCCGTGCGGGTCGATCACCGGTTTGTCGGCAAAGGCGTACACCGTGCCGCTCGTGCCGAGGCTCACGGTGACGACGCCGGGCTGCACGTTGCCCGTGCCGATCGCCCCCATCATGTTGTCGCCGCCGCCCGCGCTCACGGTGACCTCGCCTTTCGAGAGACCCCAGGCTTCGCGGTGATTCTCGCGCAGCAGGCCGAACGCGCGCCGCGAGCTGGCGGGCGCGGGGAGGGCGTCGGCGAGTTCGGGGTCGATGAACTCGATCAGCGGCTCGCACCATTTTTTCTCCCGCACATCGAGCAGCCCCGTGCCCGAGGCGTCGCCAAACTCCATCCCGCGTTCGCCCGTCAGGTGAAAATTGATGTAGTCGTGCGGCAGCAGCACGGACGTGAGCGCCTTGTAGTTCTTGGGCTCGTGCTGTTTCAGCCACAGGATTTTCGGCGCGGTGTAGCCCGGCAGCATGGCGTTGCCGGCGAGCTTGATCAGCCCCGCAGCGCCGCCAAATTCCTCCTCGAACTGCTTGCACTGCTCGGCCGTCGAGGTGTCGCACCAGAGCTTCGCCGGGCGGATCACGCGGCTCTTTTTGTCGAGCGCCACAAAGCCGTGCTGCTGGCCGCTCACGCCGATGGCTTTCACGTCGTCCTTGCGCTTGCCGAGCTTTTGCAAAACCGCGCGCACCGTGGTGTCCACGGCGTCGATCCAGGTCTGCGGCTCCTGTTCGAGATGGCCCGGCGCCAGGCCCTCGATGAGCCCGTAGCTTTCGGCGGACGAGGCGAGGATTTCGCCGGACTCGAGGTCGAGCGCGATGGTTTTGGTGCTTTGGGTGCCGCTGTCGATGCCGAGGGCGATCATGGGGATTTCAGATTTCAGATTTAGGATTTCAGATTGGATTTGCTGTCGCCAATCCATGAGCCGCGAGGCTAAATCTGAAATCTGAAATCTGAAATCTGAAATTTTTCCCATGCTGACCCGCCTCCTCCACACCCGCTATCGCGTGACCGATTTGGCCAAGACCGCGCACTTTTACAAAGAGGTGCTCGGCCTGGAGGAGACGCGCCGGCACACGTCGCCGCGCGGTTCGCAGCTCGTGTTTTTCAAAGCGCCCGGCAGCGAGGAAGAGATCGAGATTTGCCAATTCGACGGCAGCGGCCCGGTCAACGTCGGCTACGACATCACGCATCTCGCGTTCGAGGTGGACGACCTGGCGGCCTTTGCCGAGCACGCGGCGGCGAAAGGCTACCCGCTTTCCGACGGCCCCACGCGGACCGGCTCCGGCAGCATCATCGCCTTCATCGACGCCCCGGAAGGCTACGAGATCGAACTCATCCAGCGCGCTCCATGACCCGCATGGGCCGCACTTCCAAAATCCTAAATTCTAAATCCTAAATGGACTTTGACTGGCTCGACGCCCCCTTTGACCTGCGCAAGGTTTCGCCCAAGGAAATCGAGGAATCCTTCGAGGATCCCTTCAGCCTGCGACTGCTGCCGGACGGCACCGGTTCTGCGGAAAAGGCGCGCTATTTCAACCTCGGCAAATCCATGAGCGACCGCGGGATCTTCGCGGTGTTTTGGACCGACGGAAAAACCTACCGCGTCATCGTGGCGCGCGAGATGACGCCGGAGGAAGTGACCTTTTATGAGCGCAAGAATTCTGAACTCGGTTTCTGACGCCCGATCATGAAAATCATCACCACTTGGGCGGAGGTTCCGCATTTTGAAAACGAGGAGGACGAGGCGGCGTTCTGGTCGGCGGCGCGCATCGAGGGGCGGCTGATGAACGGCTCGCTGCTCAAGGCCGACAGCCGCGAATCGACCACCATCACGCTGCGCTTCGACCCCCGGCTGCTCGCCCGCATCAAGCGCCTCGCCCGCTCCCGCTACCTGAATTACCAGAGCATGATGAAGCAGTGGCTCAGCGAGCGGCTGGAGAAAGAGGGGTAGGCAGGGGAGTTTGTCAGGAAAATTGGTGTCAGGAAAATGAGACTCAGAAAATTTTCCTGACACCAATTTTTCTGACAAACTCCGCTGGCCGCACGAGACGGCGGCGCTGCTACTGCGCCTCCAGACACGTCCGCACGTTCCACCCCGCGCGCTCCAGTCGCGCTTGCGCCTCCTCATAGCTCAGGCCGAGCGCGGCGCTGACCAGCCGCACGCCGCGGTCGCGCAGTTTGGCGTTGGAAATGTGCAGATCGACCATCGCATTGCCGCGCACCCGGCCGAGGCGGATCATCGCGCACGTCGAGAGCAGGTTCAGCACGGCCTTCGTCGCCGTACCCGCTTTCAGCCGCGTGGAGCCGGTGATGATCTCCGGCCCGACCGGCAGATCGATCTCCGCATCCCACGGCTGCACCGCACGCGACCGCGCGGGATTGCACGTCAGCAGCAGCGTCCGCGCGCCCGTTTCCCGCGCCCGCGCCAGCGCGCCGAGCACGAACGGCGTGCGCCCGCTCGCGGCGATCCCGCACAGCACATCGCCCGCGCGCACGCCCCGCTCCAGCACCGCGTGCGCGCCCGCCGCGGGCTGATCTTCCGCGCCCTCCACCGCGCGATGCAGCGCCTCCGCCCCGCCGGCGATGATCCCCTGCACCAGCTCCGGCGGCGCACCGAAAGTCGGCGGAATCTCGCTCGCATCCAGCACCCCCAGCCGCCCGCTCGTCCCCGCGCCGATGTAGAAAAGCCGCCCGCCCGCCCGCAGCGCCGCGCCCACCAGCTCCACCGCCGCGATCAATTCCGCCCGGCACGCCGCCAGCGCCCGCGCCACGTTTTCCTCCTCCGTCGTGAAAAGCTCCACCAGCTCCTCCGTCGTCCGCGCCTCCAGATTCACCGACCGCGGATTCGCCTGCTCCGTCGCCGCCTTCGCGAGGTCCGCGAAATCCTCCGCGGGAACCACGCCATCGCCTTTCGCCTTTTGCCTTTCGCCTTTCCCCGCCAGCCACGCCAGCCACGCCGCGCCGAGCGCGCCGCTTTCCGCGCACACGCTCACCGTCGCGTCCGGCAGCAGGATGCTGAGCCGGTATTTGAACAGCGCCGCGTATTCCTCGTGGTGGGTGAAAAGCCCTCCGATCAGCCGCACCGGCGCACCGCGAAACTCCAGCCGCTGCGCCACCGCGCGCGTGAATTCCGCGAGCACGCCCGCGCCCGCCTGCACCGTCGCCATCATCTCCGCCTCGCCGTGTTTGGCCGCGTGAAAAATTGCCGGCGCGAGCCGCGCCACGCTCATCTTGTCGGCCTGCATCGCCCAGCCGACCAAGTCCTGGAGCCGGTTCAGCGCCAGCGTGCGCAGGATTTCCTCCGCCAGCGGCGTGATCGTTTGGTGCAAATCGTAATGCGTCAGCACCAGCCGCAGCCCTTGCATCGCCAGGTCGTAACCGCCGCCGCGGTCGCCGAGCAATTGCCCCCAGCCGCCCGCCTTTTCCACGCGCTTGCCGCGCCGCCCATGCACCGCCGCGCCCGTGCCCGCGATGACCGCGATCCCGTCCTCCGCGCCAAACGCCGTCGCCAGCCCCGAGTCGCGATCGCTCCCGACCGCGAGCACCGCGCGCGGCCACGCCTCTTCCACCAGGCCGCGGAGCCGCGTGCGATCCTCCTCCGTCGCGCACCCGGCGAGAAAAACCCCGACGTGCGTGGCGTCCGGCGGCAGCACCGCGAAGAGCCGCGCGAGCGCGTCGTCGGAGGTCAGCCGGAGGTTCGAGCCGGGGAGCCGGCCCTGGTCGAGGATCTTCTGTTCATCAGCCTCGCCGGACAGCAGCACCCATTCGGTTTTGGTGCCGCCGCCTTCGATTCCGAGGATGCGCTTTGGACTTTCCATCCCCCGACTATCGTGAAAACTCCCCGCGCACTCAAACTTTCCCGTGAACCGTCCCTCTCCCAAATGGCTCCGCATCCTCGCCTGGTCGGGCGTCGGCATCTGGGCGGCGACGATCACGACGCTCTCGTCGATGACGCCGCCGCAACTGGAGGACATCGCGCCTTTCCAGATGTGGGACAAAGCCGAGCACTTCATCGCGTTTGCGGCGGGTGCCGTGAATCTCGCGCTGGCGCTCTGCTGGAGTACCGCGTGGCCGTGGAAACGCGTGGTCATTTTCACCGCCGTCGCGTTCTGCATCTTTGGCGCGGTCGATGAAATCCACCAGCTCTTCACCCCCAATCGCTCCGGGGCCGATCCCTACGATTGGAGCGCCGACACGCTCGGCAGCCTCACCGGCGCGGTGCTTACCGTTCTTGTTTATGCCCGATATTTCTGCCCGTCTCGCCCAGCTCCGGCGCGAGCTTGAGGAGCACAACCGCCGCTACTACGACGAAGCCGCGCCGGCGATTTCCGACGCGGAATACGACGCGCTTTTCCGCGAGGTGGAGGCGATCGAGGCCGCGCATCCCGAGCTGATCGCGCCCGACTCGCCGACCCAGCGCGTGGGTGGCAAAGCGACCGCCGGTTTCAAAACCGTGCGCCACGCGGTGCCGATGCTTTCGCTCGATAACCTCTTCGCGAAAGACGGCGCGGAGGCGTTGCGAAAGTGGATCGCGAGCGTGGAAAAGCTGCTGCCCGGCGAGCCGCTCGCATGGCTCGTGGAGCCAAAGATCGACGGGCTGGCGATCAACTTGCGCTACGAGGATGGGCTGCTCAAAACCGGCGCCACGCGCGGTGACGGCGAGACCGGCGACGACATCACCGACAACCTCCGCACCATCCGCAGCATCCCGCTGCGCCTGCATGGGCAGGACGTGCCGGCGGTGCTGGAGGTGCGCGGCGAAGTCTATCTGCCCGTCGCCGGGTTCCGCCGCATCGTCGAGGAAATGATCGCGGCGGGCGAAGAGCCGTTTGCCAACGCGCGCAACACCGCCGCCGGCACGCTCAAGCAGCTCGATCCCGCGACGGTGGCGAAACGCCCGCTGGAAATCGTGCTCTACGGCCTGGGCGAGGTGAGCGTCGCGCCGCCGCCCACGCAGGTCGCGATGCTCGGGTGGCTGGCGGCGCTCGGCCTGCGCACGCCGAAGTTCACGCGGCTCTGCGCCAGCGCCGACGAAGTCATGGTCGCGATCAACGAACTCGACGCGATCCGTGACACCTTTGGCTTCGAGACGGACGGCGCGGTCATCAAGCTGAACTCGCTCGAACAGCGCGAGCGCGCCGGTTTCACCTCGCGCGCCCCGCGCTGGGCGAAGGCGTGGAAATACGTGGCCGAGAAAGCCGAGACGCGGCTGCGCGCGATCACCGTGCAGGTCGGCCGCACCGGCGTGCTCACGCCCGTGGCCGAGCTGGAGCCCGTGCTCCTGCGCGGCAGCACGATCAGCCGCGCCACGCTGCACAACGAAGATGAGATCCGCCGCAAAGACATCCGCATCGGCGACACCGTGGTCATCGAGAAAGCCGGCGAGGTCATCCCCGCCGTCGTCAGCGTGGTGCTGGAAAAGCGCCCGGCGGACGCGCCGCCGTTCGACTTTCTCGCGCATCTCGGCGGCCAGTGCCCGGCCTGCGGCGGCGCGGTGCGACGCGACCCGGATTTCGTGGCGTGGGTCTGCGAAAACGTGAACTGCCCCGCGCAACTGACGCGCCGCTTGGAATACTTCGCCAAGCGCGGCGCGCTCGAAATCGACGGCCTCGGCGAGAGTGTCGCCGACGCGCTCGTCGAGCGCGGCCTCGTCCGCGAACCGCTCGACCTTTTCGACCTCAAGCTGGAGCAGCTCGCCCCGCTCAACCTCGGCACCGACGAGGAGCCGCGCACCTTTGGCGAAAAGAACGCGCGCAAAGTCATCGACGGCATCCAGCGCGCGCGCGAACAGCCGCTCGCCCGCTGGCTGCACGCGCTGGCGATTCCCGAGGTCGGCGAAAACACCGCGCACGATCTGGCGAAGTTCCACGACTCGCTCGAAGCCCTGCGCGACTCGCCGCTGCTGCGCGATGTTGTTCAACTCGATCAACTGAATGCCGCAGCTATGCGCGTGAGTCCCGATACAGACGCGAACAAAAACAAACCCAAATCTGAACGAGACGCTATGCGACCAGTGTGCAAAGAGCTTCGCAGCCAAGCTGATGTCGTTGGTTCGCGCTTACTCGCAACCGGAGCGGCCAAGGCGGCCAGCGGCACTAAGCCGCATCCTCGCGACGCGGTCGCGGTCGTCGGCCCGGTGATCGCGTGCGCCGCCCTCGATTGGTTTGCGTCGGACACGGGCCGGGCCGTGCTCGCGCGCCTCCACGCGCTCGGCATTGCGCCGAAAGGCGGCAGCGCCCAAGGCGGGCAGCCATTGGCCGGCCAGACCTTCGTCCTCACGGGCACGCTCGAAACGATGTCGCGCAACGAGGCGGCGGAAAAAATCCGCGCGCTCGGCGGCAGCGTCTCCGGCTCCGTCAGCCGCAAGACGCACGGCGTCATCGCTGGCCCCGGCGCGGGCTCGAAGCTCGACGAAGCCCGCGCCCTCGGCGTGACCGTGCTCGACGAGGCGCAGTTTCTCGCGCTGCTCGGCGGGTGATCGAAAGTTTCGGCGCGCTGGGGTTGTGGCGCAGGCTTCCAGCCTGTGGAAGTCCGCCGGGCATCCCTGCCCGGCGAAGGTTCAG
>JAYWEB010000169.1:0-11675 GCA_043779575.1 Chthoniobacter sp.
CGCCCGCGCCTACGACCGCATTTTGAAAGTCGCGCGCACCATCGCCGACCTCGCGGAGAGTGAAACGATCGCCGCCGAGCACGTCGGCGAGGCCATCCAATACCGCACCCTCGACCGGAATCTGTGGGCGTAGGCGTGCCGGCCGCGCCGCCGGATTTCGGCTCGTCAAACGCGGCGCGGCACGCAGTATCCCGACCTTTTATGAGCACAAAATTCCGCATCGCTGGCATCAACTTCGATCACATGCACATGGGCGACCTGCTGCGCCAGGCGCACGGGCATCCCGACGCCGAGCTGGTCGGCATCTGCGATGCCAAGCCGGAGCGCATGGCCGCCGCCGTGCGCAATTTTTCCATCCCCGCCGACCGCGTTTTCACCGACTACCGCGCGTGCCTGGAGACGGCCCGGCCCGATCTCGTGCTCCTCTGCCCGGCCACGGGCGAGCACGCCCTGTGGACGCAGCGGGTCGCGGAGTTCGGTGTGAATATCATGATCGAGAAACCCTTCGCCGCCTCGCTCGCGGACGCCGACGCGATGATCGCAGCGCAGCGGGCGACGGGGAAAATGCTGGCCATCAACTGGCCGCTCCGCTGGCTCGCCGGCTACATCACCACGAAGCGCCTGCTCGACGAGGGCCTCATCGGGGAGGTCACGAATTTTCACCACTACGGCGGCAACCGCGGCCCGCTCTACCATCTCGCGGACAAGGTCGAGCAGGTGCCGACGGCCGCGATGAAAGCGGCGAGCTGGTTTTACCAAGCGGCGCTCGGCGGCGGCTCGCTGCTGGACTACGCGGGCTACGGCGCGACCCTTGGCACGTGGTTTCAAAACGGCCGCAAACCGCTGGAAGTGACCTGCGTGATCGACGAACCGGCCGGCCTCGAAGTGGACGAGCACAGCATCACCGTCTGCCGCTACGCCCACGGGCTTTCAAAGATCGAGACGCGCTGGGGCACCTTCACCGACCCGTGGATTTTGCAGCCGCAGCCAAAGTGCGGCTTCGTCCTCTGCGGCACGCGCGGGACGATCAGCGCCTGCGACTACGCCACGCATCTGCGCGTGCAGACCGCCGAGCGCCCCGAGGGTTACGAGATCGCCGCGGACGAAGTGCGCGCACCTTTCCAAAACCCGATCCAATACCTGCTCCACGCGCTCGGCAGCGGCGACTTTGAACGCGGCCCGCTGCATCCCGAGATCGCCCGCATCGGCCAGCAGATCGTGGACAGCGCCGCGCTGAGCGCGCGGGAAAAGCGGACGGTCAAGCTGCTCGCATAATTTCGCCCGGCAGCGCTGCCGCTATGCCGCGGAGGACCGGCGCAGCGGCAGACGCAAGGTGGCTCGGGTGCCCGGAGCAGCAGCGCGGTTTTCCACCTCAATGCTGCCGCGATGGAGCGCGGCGGCTTCGCGGACGAAGCAGAGGCCGAGACCGGAGCTTTTGCGGCCGGCGCCGGGACGCGGGAGCGAATAGAAGCGCTCGAAGAGCCGGGGGAGCGCGTAGTCGGGGATGCCGGGGCCGTCGTCCTCGACGGTGATCGTGGCGGTCGGTGTGGCGGAGTCGGGCGCGACGCGGATGCGGATGACGCCGCGCTCGGGGGAAAACTCGATGGCGTTTTGCACGAGATTGTGGAGCGCGCTTTCGAGGAGAAAAGATTCGCCGAGGACTTCGGGCTGGCCGTCGCACGCGAGGTCGAGGCGCAGGCCGCGCGCCTCGGCGGCGGGCTGGAGCTGGGCGCAGACGGCGCGGGCGAGATCGGCCAGCGGGATGGTCTCGGGATGATCGAGTTTTTTCCGGCTCTCCAGCGCGGAGAGGGCGAGCAGGCGGTCGATGATGTTTTGCAGCCGCCGCGCCTCGGCCTGGATGTTCGCCACGAATTTCCCGCGACGCTCGGGCGGCATGTCTTCGTGCAGCAGCTCGGCGGCACCGCGGATCGCGGCGACCGGGCTCTTCATTTCGTGCGTCATGGTCTGCACGTAGTTCTCCACGTAGGCGCGGTTTTCCAGCGCGTCGCGCATCTCCTCAAAGGCGCGTCCGAGCGTGGCCGCCTCCGGCGAACCGCCGCGCGGCGGCACCACGCGCGCGCCGCGCGCCACGGCGTGCGCGTAGTCCGTGAGCCGGCGGATGGGCCGGGAAAAAAGCGCGATGACGAGATACGCGCCGACGGCGATCACGCCGAAAAGGATCAGCCCGAGCGTGCGCATCCACAGCCGCGTCTCGTCGCGAAAGGCGAAGAGACTGCGCTGCGCCTTGGACACGCTGACCACCCCGGCAATGCGGCCGTCGCGCCGGATGGGTGCGGCGACAAACATCACGGTGCTGTCCGGGTCCGCCGGATCGAGCCGCGTGGTGCGCGCGCCGTAGCCGCCCGCGAGCGTCAGCGCCACGTCCCGCTGGCCGCGGAAATTCCGGCCCTCGGCGCGTCCGCCGTCGGAGTCGAAGACCACCATCCCGCGCTCGTCGGTGACGTAGAGATTCATGCCGAGGGTGGTTTTCGTGAGGTGGTAAATCTTCGCCGCAAACACGCGCTGACGGGCCGCGTCCCATTCACGCCGCAGCCCGGCGGGCGCGAGATTTTCCGTCTCCAGCCGCGCGGCGAAAAGCTGCGCGACATCGACCATCGCCTCCTCCGCCGCTTTCAAATACTCGCGCTCGACGCGCTTGGTCAGTTGCTCGTGAAAGGCGTAAAGCCCCACCGCGAGGAAGACGAGGAAGCCGAGGAGGATGCGGGAGGTCGTGCTCACAAATCCTCGCGCAGGGAGTAGCCGAAGCCGCGGTGCGTCTCGATGGGATCGGCCTCGCGGCGCACCTCCTTGAGCTTGGCGCGGATGCTCTTGATGTGCGCGTCCACGGTGCGCTCCAGCGCCGCGCCGGGATCGTCCCACGCAATTTCCATGAGCTGCGCCCGCGAAAAAACGCGCCCCGGTTTCGCGCACAGCGCGCGCAGCAGCCGGAACTCCGTGCCCGACAAAATCAGCCGCACGCCGGTGAAGTGAATCTGCGCGCGCTCGTCGTCGATCCGAAACGCGCCGTCCGCCGCAGGCGCGCTTGCCACCGCCGCGGGCGCGGCCGGCATGCGGCGGAGCACCGCCTTCACCCGCGCGCAGAGTTCGCGCGGGCTGAACGGTTTCACCATGTAGTCGTCGCCGCCGATTTCGAGGCCGACCACGCGGTCCACTTCGCTGGCCCGCGCGGTCAGGAAAATGATCGGCAGATTCGAGGTGCGGCGGATTTCCCGGCAGAGGTCAAAGCCGACGATGTCGGGCAGCCCGACATCGAGCACCACCAGCGCCCACGGCCCGCGGAGCAAGGCGGCACGGGCCTCGCCGCCCGTGGCGCAGCCGTGCGGCTCGAAGCCTTCGGTCTCGAGCGAGTAGGTGAGGTTGTCGAGGATCGACGGCTCATCTTCGACGACGAGGATGCGCGGTTTCATGCGGCGGGAGAGTGGGCTTTCGCTTTGTGGGGTTCAAGCGGCGAGCGTGAATCCGGGGAGCGCACGCGTCCCGCGTGCTGGTTTCGGCGTCCCGCCGAAACGAACTTTCTGAGGCGTCCGAACGACGAACAATGCGCTGTTGCCCGTGCGATGCGTGCGGGAAGTTCGCGACGGCGGGACGCCGTCGCCAACACGCGGGACGCGTGTGCTCCCCGGAGATCGCGCTCGCCGCGTCATCTTCAGGCGATGGGCTGCGGCATCGGCGGCGGCACGGGACGCGCGGTGAGCGCCGCGTCCCATTGCACCCGCGCGGTGAAAGCCATGAGCAGCGCGAGCGTGATGATCGCGCCGATGGTGATGGTGATGCCGGTCAGCCCGTCGAAGAAAAAGCTGTAGCTGAAGAGCACCATGTAGGCGAACTGCGCGACCGCGGAGATGCCCGCGAATTTCGCGCTCGTCGCGCGCCAGACGTAGCCGGTGACCAGCGCCAGCGAGACCGCGGCGGCGATGAAAAACGCGAGCTTCAGCGGCACGAGATCGACGAGATACGCGAAGAGGAGCTGGAAGGCGAAGCAGCCGGCGGCGAGGAAGAAATAATTCATGGGATGCAGCCCCGTGCGCTCGCGGATGCCGACGATGACCAGCACGGCGAAGAAGAAGAGCAGCGAGACCGGCGCGAAAAAAGTCATGCGTCCGGCGACGTAGCCGGGGTTCGTGACGGCAGGCATGTCCATGGCAATGGCGCTCGCGCCGATGACATCGGTGTAATCCCACTGCAGCTTCCCCTTTTCACCCGCGACGGCGCGCGAGGTGGGCGACTCGGCGAACGGCGGGATGTTGATCTCGGCGAAGTTCACAGTCATCGCGAGGTGCAGGTTCTTGAGCCGTTTCGCGCTCCTCAGCGAATAGACCCACTGGTTCAGTCCGGTCGCGCGGTAGGTCACGGTCAGCGGCACTTCCGCGCCGGGCGGGAGGAGCAGCGACTCGCGGATCTCGCCGTTGACCGGCGCCTTGTCGGTGAGCTTGTCGCCGAAGCGCAGCGAGAAGGCATCGTAGCGCGCGTCGGCGGCGGGAAACTTGAACGCGGCGTAGATCGTCTGCGCGATGGGCGTCGGGTTTTTCACGAGATACTTGCCGGCGAACTCGGCCTTGTAGGCGCGATACCAGAGCAGCCCTTTCTGCTTCGGCTCGTAGGTCAGCGTCACGGCGATGTCGCTCCGCTCGGGCTGGATTTCGCGGCGCGCACCGGCGCTGGTCGGGGCTTCGTAGAAAAGCGCCGGATGCTCCTGCGTGAGCACGGGCCCCCAGTTTTTGACGACCTCGGAGCCGAGGCGTCCGTCGGTTTGGTTCGAGCGATATTGCAGGGTTCCGCCGAGGAGGAACCAGGCCGCGGAGGTGCAGCCGACGATGAGGCAGATGGCGAGGAGACGTTTGAGGGTCATGGGATTGTTGAGTGTTGAATGTTGAGTGTTGAGTGACGCTTGGGGTGTTACTTGCCGGTTACTTTTCGAGGCTGCGGCGTTGGTAGAAGAGGGCGACGGCGGGGCGTTCGGCGCGGCAGAAATCCTTGCGCAGCGCGATGGTGCGCTCCCCGGCGGTGCTCTCGCCGGAGTTGCCGCTGGCGGAGACGTTGCCGTCGATCGCGGTGATCTCGAACGCCGCGGGCAGCGTGATCGACCAGTCGAGATGCTCGATGAAAAGCGGCGTGCGCGGCAGCTCCAGCGCCACATCGCCGGAGACGGGATCGAGCGCTTTGAGCTTCGCGGTATAGACGAGCGCGACGGTCGTCGCGCCTTCCTTGGCGGTCGGCAGCGCCAGCTCGATGACGCCGTTTTCCCGCTGGATGGGCCGCGCCGCCACGCCGCCGACCGCGCAGGAAAGCAGCTCCACATTCGCCGGCAATTCCAGCCGCCACGCGAGCGGGGCCTGATGTTTGATCGTGTAGGAAACGGCGGTCTGCGTCGCGCCGTCGGCGACGAGCCGCAGCGTGCCCCGCGCCTCGCTGACGATCGCCTCGGCGGTCGCGATGGCGGGCAGCCAGTGCGTCTGCAAAACAAGCTGCGCCGCGGCTTCCGCGGTCACAAACGCGGCGCCGCCGATCTCGGCGCGCATCCATTCCGGCAGGCGGCGCGATTCCACCGCCGCCCGCAGCCCGTCGCCTTTCAGCTCCAGTCCGTCGGCGGGCAGGATGGCGAAAAGGTGGCGCGCGTCTTTGTCATCGGGCGAGGTCGGCGCGGGCAGCGTCCACTGCTCGGCGAGCGAAGACTGCGGCACGGCGTAGGCGAGCGTCAGTTCGCGGTCGAGCACGTCGCGCGTTTTCCAGCGGATGCGGAGCGCGCGGCGTCCATCGTCGGAGCGGGTCTGCGACCAGTCGGCGAGGTCGTCGCCGGTCACGGTGATGGCGCCCGCATTGGCCGGCAGCGCGAGCGTCAGGTCGAGGCCCGAGCCGTCGGCGGCGCGGGCGAAAACGCGCGCGGCAAAACGCAGCCGCCCTTCCGCGAAGCGCACCAGCACTTGCGATTGGGTCTGCCAGTGGCTCGGCGTGATCGGCGGCAGCGGCTTCGGCGCTTCCTCGATCTTTGGTGTCGCGAGTTCGAGGCTCACCTCGCCCGCGTCGCCGGGCAGGAGAAACACCGCGACGCCATCCACGGACGCCGCGGCCTGGCCGTTCACCCGCGCCTCCAGCCCGGCGGGGATGCCGGACACGCTCAGCCGTTTCACCGACGCGCTGCCGAGCTTCAGTTTCAGCGGCGCGGTGAGCTGCCGCGCGCCGCGCGCCGCGAGATGCAGCGCGACCGGCGTCCTGCCGGGGACGTTCGTGAGCAGCGCGTAGCCTTCGTCCCAAACGATCGAGCGCTCGCCCGCTTCCGCCTTGTCCAGCCGCACCTCACCGCCGAGCAGCGGGATGCGCTGCCACTTTTTCTCCAGCGCCTCGACCTCGAATTCCGCGTCGATCTTGCTCGTCCCCTCGCCCAGCGCGATCCGCACCTCCGCGCGATGCACGAGGAACGGCACCGGCGCGACTTCCGGCGGCGCGACCGGCTCCGGCTTGCGCTGCCCCGCTTCCCACAGCGCACGCAGTTCCGCATACGGAATGGTGACGAAAGCGCGCCCGAGATCCGGCGACGGCGGAGGTTCGGGCAACGGCGCGGCGGAAGCTGCGGCGGTGAGGAGGGCGAGGAGACAGGATGAGCGTTTCATTTGCCGAAACCTCCCACCGCCTGATGAAACCCTGATGCGCCCCTCGTGAAACGACGGTGAATTCTCCGTGAAAACGGCGGGCCGCCGGGCGCGGCACCGGGGAAATCGAACCGCCTGCCCGCCTGCTCGTGACCAAGCTCCAGCGTGGGAACGAGGGGGACGGCAATGCGCGGAATAAATTCCCCAAAGGAATGTTTCCCGCGTTGCTTAACACCATGACGCTCCCGCTGATTTCGAGCCTGAACCGGTTTGCTGTCAGCACGCGCGCCGATAAGGTGCGGCACTCGCGCCCCCCGAAAAAACCAACCCGCAAAACACCATGAGCGAAATCAAACCTGTGACCTGGCTCGATGACCCCGCGCACTTTCGCAAGCCCTCGCGCCGGGAGTTTCTTTACACCGGGCTGATCGGCGGCCTGGGGCTGACGCTCGGCGATTTTTTCAAGCTGCGCGCGGCGCAGACTTCCACGCCGGGCATCGTGGCCCCGCCGGCGGTGGCGCAGTCGCTGATCCACATTTTCCTGCCGGGCGGCTGGTCGGCGCAGGAGACTTTCGATCCGAAACCCTACGCGCCGGTGGAGTATCGCGGCGCGCTGGGGGCGATCGACACGAAGCTGGACGGCGTGCGTTTCTCCGAGCACCTGAAGCAGACGGCGAAGATCGCGGACAAGATCACGGTGGTGCGCTCGATGACGCACGGCGAGGCGGCGCACGAGCGCGGGACGCACAATATGTTCACCGGCTACCGGCCGTCGCCGGCGCTCCAGTTTCCCTCGATGGGCTCGGTGGTGGCGCACGAGCTGGGCTCGCGCAACCAACTGCCGCCCTACGTCTGCGTGCCGAACATGCCGAATGAATTCGCGGGCAGCGGTTATCTCTCGACGGCTTACGGGCCGTTCAGCCTCGGCGGCGAACCGTCCGCCCAGGGCTTCGCGGTGCGCGATCTGAACATGCGCCAGGGCATCACGCCGGAGCGTTTCGACCGGCGGCGCAACATCCTCTCGACCGTGGACGAGCACTTCCGCGCGCTGGAGAAAAGCGACGCGCTCGACGCGATGGACAGTTTTTACCAGGCGGCCTACTCGCTGGTCTCCGCGCCGGAAGCGCGCGAGGCATTCAATCTCGCGGCGGAGCCCGAGGCGCTCCGCGCGGAATACGGCAAGGGCGAAGCGGGCCAGCGGATGCTGATGTCGCGCCGGCTGGTCGAGGCGGGCGTGCGTTTCGTCTCGATGACCTATGGCGGCTGGGACATGCACGCGAGGATTCAGGATGGCATCGCGAAGCAGCTCCCGCCGTTCGATCATGCCTTCGCGGCGCTCATCCGCGATCTGGATCAGCGCGGCCTGCTCGACACGACGATCGTCATGGTGACCTCCGAGTTTGGGCGCACGCCGAAGATCAACAAGGACGCGGGCCGCGACCACTGGCCGCGCGTGTTCGACGTGGTCTTCGCGGGCGGCGGGTTCAAGCGCGGGCATGTCCATGGCTCGTCCGACCCGACCGGCTCGGAGCCGGATCAGGATCCGCTCTCGGTGGAAAACATGGCGGCGACGGTCTATCACCAGCTCGGCATCGCGCCGGAAAAGAAACTGATCGCGCCGGGGAACCGCCCGATCGACATCGTCCGCAATGGCAGTGTCGTCACCGAGCTTCTGGCGTAAGGCCGGCGCGGCGTGCGTCGGCTGCGCGCTGGCTGCGGCAGCGCACGCGGCGTCGCCCACGCTTTCGCACATCGTGCCCGGCGGCGGGCAGCGCGGGACGGAGGTCGAGGTGGTGTGCGAGGGCACGCATCTCGAAGATGCGCGCGGGCTGGTTTTTTACAGCCGCGGTTTGGAAGTCACGGGCGTCTCGGAAGCGGCGGCGGGGAAGTTCAAGGCGAAGATCAAAATCGCGCCGGACGCGGTGCTCGGCGAGCACACGGTGCGCGTGTGGACGGCGACCGGCGTGGGCGATGCGCGGACGTTTTACGTGACGCCGTATCCGCTGGTGAAAGACGCGGACGGCGGCGGCAAAGACGCGCCGAAAAAGGACGAGCCGCAGCCGGTCGCGCTGGGCACGACGGTCTGGGGCAGCTTGCAGGGCGAGGAGACGGATCGCTTCGTCATCGAGGCGAAAAAGGGCCAGCGCATCGCGGCGGAAGTCGTGGCCGTGCGGCTGCAAACGCGGGAGATTTTCGACGCGCTGCTCACGCTGACCAAGGCCGACGGCACGGTGCTCGCGGAGTGCGATGACAGCCCGCTGCTTATTCAGGATCCGGTGCTCAGCTTCATCGCGCCCGAGGACGGCAAATACTTCCTCGCGCTCCGCGACAGCACGAACTCCGCGCCCACGCCGGGCCACTATCTCCTGCACGTCGGCTCGTTTCCGCGCCCGCTGACGGTGTTCCCGGCGGGCGGCCAGACCGGCGAGCAGCTCAAAGTCACCTACCTCGGCGACGCCGCCGGGCCGATCCCGGCGACGCTCCAACTGCCCGCGCAGCCCGACCCGCGCTACGCCGTTTTTCCCGAGCAGAACGGCAGCATCGCGCCGTCGCCGAACTGGCTGCGCGTGTCTCCTTTTCCCAACGTCCTCGAAGCCGAGCCGAACAACGACGCGGCCCACGCGACGCCGGCCGACCAAGCACTGCCGCTCGCTTTCAACGGGATCATCAGCGCGAAAGGCGACGTGGATTTTTTCAAGTTCACCGCGAAGAAAGGCGACGAGTTCGACGTGAATGTTTTCGCCCGCCGGCTGCGTTCGCCGCTGGATTCGGTGCTCGAGATTTACGACGAAAAAGGCGCGCGCCTCCAGCAGAACGACGACAGCGCCGGGCCGGACAGCTACCTGCGCTGGAAGGTTCCCGCGGACGGCAGCTACTGCATCGCCGTCAAAGACCAGCTCAAGCGCGGCGGGCCGACGTTCATCTACCGCGTCGAGATCGCGCCGGTGAAAGCGGAGGTCGCGCTGTGGCTGCCGGAGATGCAGCAGAACACGCAGGACCGCCAGACCATCGTGGTGCCGAAAGGCAACCGCTACGCCACGCTCGTGAAGCTCAAGCGCGAGAACGCCGGCGGCGAACTCGCGCTCGCGGCGGACGCGCTGCCGCCGGGCATCGTCATGCAGGCCGGGCCGATCCCGAGCGGGGCCGACACGGTGCCGGTGGTTTTTGAAGCGGCGGGCGACGCCGCGGTGAGCGCGCGCACTTTCGCGCTGACCGCGAAACCCGCCGACGGCCAGCCGATCGAGAGCCGCGTGGCGCATGTGATCGACCTCGTGGGGAACGGGAACAACGTGCCTTATTACCGCATCACCGCGGACCGGCTGGCCGTGGCCGTCGCCGAGGAGGCGCCATTCAAAATCCGGCTCGTCGAGCCGAAGGCACCCATCGCGCAAGGCGGTTCGATGAACCTGAAGGTCGTGGCCGAGCGCCAGCCGGAGTTCAAAGGCATGATCAACCTCGCGCTGCTCTTTGTGCCGACGGGCATCGGCACCGCGGGCTCGGCGGAAATAAAAGCGGACGAAAACGAAGGCATCGTGGCGCTGAGCGCGCAGGGCGATGCGCCCGCGAAGAAATGGAAGATCACCGTGACGGGCTCGGCGGACACCGGCAAAGGCGTGGTGTGGGTTGCCACACAGCTCGCCGAGATCGAGGTCATCCCGCCCTTCGTCGGCGGGCAAATTTCCCGCGCAGCGGTGGACCAGGGCGACAGGACCAACGTGACCGTGAAGCTCCAGCAGAAGACGGCATTCGAGGGCAAGGCGAAGATCCAACTGCTCGGGCTGCCGAACAAAGTCACCGCCGCCGAGCGCGAGATCACGAAGGATGATACCGAGGTGAAATTTGAAGTGCAGGCCGACAAGACCAGCCCGGTCGCGCGACACACGTCGCTCTTCTGCCAGGTCACCGTGCTCCAAAACGGCGAGCCGATTGTGCAAAGTTTCGCGCAGGGCGGCATCCTGCGCATCGACCCGATCACCGTCGCGAAAGCCGAGGAGAAAAAATGAAACCGCATCCAAAATCCAAACGTCGCGCCGCGCCGCAGCGGGCCGGGTGGTTGCTCGGCGTCTGCATCGCGGCGGCGCTCGGCGGGGCCGGTGTGGTCAGCGTGCTGACCTCCGCGCCCTCCCACGCCATCGCCGAAGGTGCGGCCGATACCGCGAGCCCACCGCCCACCGGCCCGTTCACGCTCGAGGTTTTTCCCGCCGACGTGAATCTCCGCGCCAAGCGCGCCGTGCAGTCGCTCGTCGTCCGCATCACCGAGCAGAGCGGCGTGCAGCGCGACGTGACCGCGCAGGCCGCGTTCACTTTCGCCGATCCCGCGAAGGCCATGATCGACCAAGGCCGCGTCGCCCCGCTCGCCGACGGCGACACCACGCTCAAGGTCGCCTACGCCGGCCAGACCGCCGACGTGCCGGTGAAAGTGACCGACGCGCAAACCGATCCCGCGATTTCTTTCCGCCGCGATGTCATGCCCGTCTTCCTCCGCTCCGGCTGCAACGCCGGCAGTTGCCACGGCTCGGCGCGCGGGCAGGACGGCTTCCGCCTTTCGCTCTTCGGCTACGACCCCGAGGGCGACCACTTCCGCCTCACCCGCGAGCTGGCCGGACGCCGCATCAATCTCGCGCTGCCGGCGGAGTCCATGGTCATCACGAAATGCGTGGGCGACGCGCCGCACACCGGCGGCAAGCTGTTTGAAAAGGACAGCCAGTATGCGCAGACGCTCATCCGCTGGCTCGAAGCCGGCGCGCCGAACGACCCGCCGGACGAGCCGGTCTGCACGAGCCTGGAGCTGCTACCGAAACGCCTCGTCCTCGAAACGCCCGGCCAGCCGCATCGCGTCACGGTGCGCGCCCGCTATTCCGACGGCACGCAGCGCGACGTGACGCCGCTCGCGCTTTTCCTCACGAGCAACGAAGGCTCCGCGAAAATCTCGAAGGACGGCCTCATCACCACCAGCCAGCGCGGCGAAGCGTTCGTCATGGCGCGCTTCGCCACGCACACCGTCGTGGCGCAGGTCATCGTCATTCCGAAGGATTTGAAATTCGCGTGGCCGCAGGTCGAGGAGCG
>JAYWEB010000170.1:0-4661 GCA_043779575.1 Chthoniobacter sp.
GGTCCTCAGCCGGAGCGGCCGCGACTGGTTGCAGCTTCAACTAAACGCTTCGCCCAAAACACAGGTGTCACTTTAATTTAGAAAGATGGTATGAGCCGCTCCGGGGCAGCGGACGCGCCCCGCACCGCGCGTTCCACTTTTCCGCTTTCCGCGCGGGGGGAATTTGCGTTTCGTGGACGGCCTCGATCACGAATGAAAGTCTCCGACCTGCGCGGCATCCTCCAATACGTCCCCCGTTTCCGGGAAAAAATCTTCGTGGTCGCGGTGGATGGCGAGATCGTGGCGTCGCCGAATTTCGCCAACATCCTGCTCGATCTCGCGGTGCTGCGCTCGCTGAGCATCAAGGTGATCCTCGTCCACGGCGCGGCGCGGCAGATCGCGCAGCTCGCGGCGGAGCGGGGCGTGGCGATTTCCAATGCGGACGGGACCGGGATCACGGATGACGCGACGCTGAAGGTGAGCATCGAGGCGGCGACGAATGTGATGACGGAGATCATGCAGGGGCTCACGTCGGTGGACTTGCGGGCGGCTTACGCCAACGCGCTGATCGCGCATCCGGCGGGCATCCTCGGCGGGGTGGACCAGCTCAACACGGGGCGCGTGGAGCGCGTGGATACGAAGGCGCTGCATTTGTTTTTGAATGACGGGATCATCCCGGTGATTCCGCCGATGGGTTATGACGGCGAGGGGAAAACGTTTCGCGTGAACAGCGATGGCATCGCGCTGGAGGTGGCGGAGGCGATGCAGGCGATGAAGATTCTTTTTCTCTCGGCCAGCTCGGGCGTGGTGGTGAATGGCGAGATCGTGGGGCAGCTCTCGATGGCGGAGGCGGAGGAGTTTGTAAAAAAGAAGCGGGCGCTGCTGGCTGCGAGTCTGCTCTCGAAGCTGGAGCACGCGGCGCGGGCCTGCCGGCTGGGCGTGGCGCGGGTGCATCTGCTGGACGGACGGCACGACGAGGCGCTGCTCAGCGAGGTGTTCAGCCACCAGGGGATCGGGACGATGGTTTACTCGAACGAGTATCAGCAGATCCGGCGGGTCTTTAAGAAGGATGTGCGCGCGGTGATCGCGCTGATCCGGCAGTCGGTAAATAACGAGGAGCTGGTGAAGCGGACACGCGCGGACATCGTGGCGCATCTGGAGGATTACTGGGTGCTGGAGATCGACCGGAATCTGCTCGGCTGCGTGGCGCTGCATCTGTACGCCGAGGAGCAGCAGGCGGAACTGGCGTGCCTCTACGTGAGCAAGAATCACGAGGGCCAGGGCTACGGGCGAAAGCTGGTGTCTTTCGCGGAGCAGCTCGCCGCGGAGAAAGGGATGAAGCAAATCTTCGCGCTCTCGACGCAGGCGTTTAATTTTTTCCAGCAGAAAGGCGGCTACGCCGAGGCGACGCCCGACATTCTCCCGCCGGAGCGGCGGAAAAAGTACGACGCTGGCGCGCGCAACTCGAAGGTCATGGCGAAAGCCGCCACGCCGGCGAGCGCGGTGGAAACTTCGCGCGCGTAAAAGCGCGCCGTGGCTATGCACAATCCCTGGCTCATTGATGGTCTGGTCATCCTCGCCTACTTCGTCGTGGTCATTTCCATCGGCCTCTACAAAGGGCGCGGCGAAAGCACGATGGAAGGCTTTGCCGTCGGCGACCGGAACATCCCGTGGTGGGCGGTGCTCGCGTCGATCATGGCGGCGGAAGTCAGCGCGGGCACTTTCCTCGGCACACCCGGCGAAGGCTACGGGCTGCGCAATTTCACCTACGGCCAGCTCGCCATCGGCACGATCCTCGCGCGCATCGTCGTGGCGTATCTTTTCATCGGCACGTTTTACAAACTGCGCGTCGTCTCGATTTACGAATTTCTCGAAACGCGCTTTGGCCGCTCGACGAAGCTCACGTCGTCCGCGGTTTTTTTGCTGACGCGCGTGCTCGCCAGCGGCTCGCGGATGTTCGTTCCCGCGATCCTGCTCGTGGGCGCGTGGGAACTGATCCGCGACATGCACCCGAACCGCGCGGAGACGCTCTGGCTCTACGTCGGCGCGGTCGGCTTCCTGGTTTTCATCACGGCGATTTACACGACGTTCGGCGGGATCAAGGCGGTGGTGTGGACCGATCTGCTGCAAGTCTTCCTGATGTTCGGCGCGATGATTTACGCGATGTTCACGCTCTGGAATGCGGTCGGCGGATGGGGCGTGGTGAAGACGATGGCGGTCACTGCGCCGGTCGATGCCGAGGTCGTGGAGGCACGCGCGCAGGTGCTTTTGAAAACGGCGGGCGGCAAAATAACGGACGCGGAGGCGCACGCGAAAGCGCAGGAAATGGTCGCGAAAGATTCCGCGCTCATCGCCGAAACCGCGCTCGATTTTTGGGACACGGGCATCGAGAAAAATCCGGCGGAGCGCGCGCGGCTGGGCTTTTGGGGCAACGTGAAAAAGGTGCTCGAAACGGAATACACCGTCTTCACCGCGTTCATCGCGTCGGTCTTCGTGACGATGGCCACGCACGGCACCGATCAGGACATGGTGCAGCGGATGCTCACCGCGCCGGACATCCGCCGCAGCCGGCGAAGCCTGATTCTATCAGGCTTGGCGGACATCCCGGTGGCGCTGTGCTTCACCTTCATCGGCGTGCTGCTGTGGGTGTACTACCATCTCCCCGCGCACGAGGCGCAGCGGCCGAGCGGCGACTATTTCGTGAACTACATCCTGCGCGAACTGCCCACCGGCGTCCGCGGCATCATGGCCGCCGGGCTTTTCGCGACGGCGATGGGCTCGCTCAGTACCGCGCTGAACGCGCTCGCAACCAGCTTCACGCGCGACTTTTACATGGGCATCTTTCGCCCCGCCGCCACGCAGCGGGAGCAGATGGTCGCGGCGCGCTGGAGCACCGCGGTTTTTGCGCTCATCCTCGCGGGTGTCGGCGTCGGCACGGCGTGGGTGAAGCTCACGCATCCCGAGATTCGCATCATCCCGATCGTGCTCGGCTCCTTCGGCTACACCTACGGCTCGCTGCTCGGGATTTTCCTCGTCGGCATGACCACGAAAACGCGCGGCTCCTGCACCGGCAATCTGCTCGCCATGCTCGCCGGCTTCATCGTCGTCGCGGTGCTGAGCAATCTTCTGAACGACGTGGCCACGATGTTTGGCGGCAGCCTTTACGAGACGCCGCCGTGGCTGCCGGTCATCGAATTTCCGTGGCGCATCGCCTTCGGCACCGTGGTCACGTACGCCGTCGCGGTCTGCTTTCGCACCTCCGCCGCGCAGATCGAAACGATGCGCGCGGACATTGCTGCGCACGCTTAGAATCGCGCATCGGCGGGCAAAGCGCATCGGCGCTAGGCTCGCGGGGCGGTCAATAGCAAATCACCGATTATGGAGAAAATAGTTCGCTGTTTTCTGGTGAATTTTCTTGGCGCTCGCGAGCCGCAAAAATAGTCTTAAGCCAAGAGGCGGAAAGGGAAACCAACCGTTGTGAATAACTTGTGAACAAAGCAAAAAAAATCCCACCCAACGCCGCCGAATCTCCCCGCCACAGGCTCGCCGGGTGGATGCTGTCTCCGACCGGGATGAAATCTGCGTTCCACACGATCCTCCGTTTCATCCCGCTGTTTTTCAGCGGTTTGCGCCCGATGGAAAATAATGCCGCGAGCCAGCCGCGCCGCTGGAACGCCCTGGCAGAAATCCCTTTCGCCGGTTTCGCGCCGGCCTTTTCCCAACTCCCCAACAACAATTACCGCTGTGGATAAATCACTGAAACCGACGGATTTTAAGACGACTTGGAACGCCATCGCGAAGGCCCTGAAAGCGGACGTCAGTGCGGACACCTACGACCGTTGGTTCAAGGACATCGAGCTTGTGGAACTCGACCCCAAACAACTCACGCTGCGGGTGCCGAATAACATCTACCAGCTCTGGATCGAGACGAACTACATCAGCCTGCTGCGCGCCGCCGTGCTGCTCGTGCTGCACGCCGAGCGGGAGATCCGTTTTGTCTTTGCCGGCGAAAGCACCGAGACCGCTCCCCTGCCCGCGTCCGCTCCCCAGACCGCCGCCGCGGCGGACACCCAGACGCCGCCCGACACGCGCTCCACCGGGATGAATGTGCGGAATACCTTCGCCGCTTTCGTCGTCGGGGCGAACAACCAATTTGCCCACGCCGCCTGCAAAGCCGTGGCCGACGCGCCGGCGCGCACCTACAACCCGCTCTTCATCTACGGCGGCGTGGGGCTCGGCAAAACGCACCTCATGCACGCCATCGGGCAGGCCATCGCGGCGAAGAAAAAAACGAAGGTCGTCTATATCACCAGCGAGAGCTTCACGAACGAGTTCATCGACGCGATTCAAAACAACACGCTCGTCAAATTCCGCAAACGCTACCGCCAGGCCGACGTGCTGCTCATCGACGACATCCAGTTTCTCGCCGACAAGGGACGCACCCAGGAGGAATTCTTTCACACCTTCAACACGCTCTTCGACGGCCACAAACAGATCGTCCTCTCCAGCGACCGCCCGCCTTCGGAAATCGCCAACCTCGAAACCCGCCTCGTCTCACGCTTCGAGTGGGGCCTCACCGCCGAACTCCAGGCGCCCGACATCGAAACCCGCCTCGCCATTCTCGGAAAAAAAGCGCAGGGCATGGAGATCAGCCTGCCCCGGGAAATCCTCGAATTTCTCGC
>JAYWEB010000171.1:0-11670 GCA_043779575.1 Chthoniobacter sp.
CATCCACGGCACTGATCCGCTCAAGTGGGATAGCGATGGCGATACCCTCCCGGACGGTTGGGAAGTGCAGTACGGCCTCCATCCCCTCGACCCCGCCGACGCCAACCAGACCGCCGCCGGCGGAGGCATGACCAATCTCCAACACTACGAGCTAGGCTCGAATCCCAACAACCCGCCGCCGCCACCGACCATCACCGCCGGCACCGCCACCCTCGATCAGAGTGCCGACACCCTGCTTTACCCCGCCGATGACAGCCAGCTCCTGCTCAAGAATGGCAACTTCAGCGCCCCAGCGCTCAGTCCCCTCCTCTGGGACACCTTTGGAGGCATCACTGGCTGGACCGCGCTCTCCGGCAGCCTGGTCGAACTCCAGCAGATCACCGTCAATACCACCGCCGGGGCCGGCCAATATTGCGAACTCGACGCCCACTGGCCGACCGTGCCCCACCTCGGCCCCTCCGACCACGGCATCCAGCAGACGGTCGAGCTCGCGCGGGGCCGCTACGTCCTTTTCTTCGACTACCGCGGACGGAACGCCACGGCCCGCAGCTTTACCGTGAAAGCCAGAACCGGGATTAGTCTCCCCGGCCTCCCCCAACCCATCGAATACCTGCTCGCCACCGAGAACGCCGCCTCCACCACCGCCTGGAAACGCGCCTCCACCACCTTTGAAGTCACCGGTGGCAACCCCAATCTGGCAACCCTCCCCATCACCCTCATCTTCGACATCGCCGACGCGGCGGACAGCTACGGTGCCTACATCGACAATGTCCTCCTCCTGCCAGTGGAGATATTGGATAAGGACAAGAAGGCGGTGAGTAAGTTGAAGGTCGGGAAAATGGCGGAAACCGGAGTGTTAACCGGTTCTGGATCATCTACTACGCTCGACATCGACAAAGACTCGGATCGATTTTACGTCCGCATTCCTCGGGCAGGAAGCATGGGGGCTGTGTCGATCAAAGTCGGGACGGTGGAGAATCCAGACGCGAGCTACAATGACGACGAAACTGAAATCGATCTGCAAGTCGATGGGAACGATCTTATCACCAAGTCAATCCTGCTGGTTGCGGATGATGTGGACGACGATCATCAAGTCGACGGCATCGCCGACGATGCCAAGAACGACCGCACCCACAAAATCCAGCTTGGCGGCAAATTCCAAATTAAGAGCGTAAAGATTGCGGGCGCGGAGCACGCGACAGATATCAAAACTCCAGCTCCAGCAAAGAAGACGGTATCGGTCAACGTGGTCATTCTTCGCGACCGCGTTGAGGCGACGGGAGGAACGCCCGTGATCTCCGAAGCCTCGGTTGAAGAAGCGTGGAAGATTGCCAACGAGCGCTACGCGCAGGTTGGAGTGAGAGTAAATGTCACAGGAATCGTCGTGAAGGATCCGCCCGTCGGCGTTGATCTTACCGACGGTAGTGTAACTGTATCGAGCAGTGCGGAAGCGCGGCCTCTAGCTTGGGAGACGAAGAATCTCATCAGGTTCTTGGGCACCGAAGGAAATTCCTCGGACATCCATGTCTTCTATGTGACAGCCATCGAAATAGGTTCCGATCCAGACGCTGCTGGAGGGATTGCGCTCGCCGACTTCTTCTACAGCGGCACCGATCCTGCCTATACATACAATATCTTGCTAAAGGCACATTCGTCCATGCCTTGGGCAGGCTATGCCGCTGCTCACGAGCTTGGCCACTTGCTCACGAATGCAGGTCATCGTGACGCGAACAACGTCTTGTATCCAAACTGGCACCTGATGTTTGAAGGCTTGCTCCAAACCAACGGCATCTTGGGTTCTCGAAGACTGAATGTGAGTAATGAAGCTACAATACAAGGAAACCCGCACTCGAAATGAACCGAATAAATATGCCGAATGCCTTCCGCGCTCTGTATGCACTGGTTATCTTCAGCGTCAACGCCCCCATTACGTTAATGAGCGCAGAAGATGAATCCTCAATCGTGGAGCTTCTTCCGCGCGGAATGGACATGATCGACGAGACAGCGGCGGCGAACTATCGACGTCTCGTCGCTATGGGAGAGAAGGCGTATCCGGCACTTGCAAAAGAGTTACTTCGAACAACGGATGCGACTGTTGCTGGACGGATCATCAGTATTTTCGTCGAAAGCAAGGGTGACAAGACGATCCCTCGAAACGCCCTACGCCAGTTTTACCGCGAGAGGGAAGCTGTATTTCAGGACCGCAATCGTGTTCGGATGATGATTGCTGGCGGTTTGGGTAAAGTCGGAGAACGGAAGGATGCGGCGTTGCTGCAAGAGATGCTGAGTGACCCGGCAGTGCCCGTCAAAGTCAGAGCCTTGCGTGGTTTGGCTGAAATAGGAGGGCCCGAGTCTGCGGAGATCCTCAAGAACTGGAGAAGAGATCGCCCCAAACGGGCCGCCGCGGCCCTCGAAACTGCTGTGGACGTTGAGACAGAGAAGGCAATAGACGCAATAAAGCAACGCAGGTCAGGGAACTGAGACCCCTCAGAATCTTTTCTTGCGGTTGAAGTATGGGCGGCGTCCCGCCGCGGGAACTGTTTGCGTGCCCCAACCGTGCAGGCATCGCGCCGCGCGAGCGCGCTGCCCGCCTTCGCCCAACCAGCGCCCTCGCGTGTCACGCTGCCTGCGAAGCCGCACCGCAGACCCCAACCCCCTCCCGCCCCGTTCCCGCCGCGCGGCTGGCGCGCCGACTGACTTGCGCGAACCGCTGCGCGCGGAGAGCGGCGGGCCTGTCACGTCTCCTGCTCGCGTTCTGCCCTCCCCGAAACGCGCAAAGGCCAGGAGCCGCGCCAGGCCCGCTGCTCTCCGTGCTCGCTCAGCACACAACAGCGGTAAAGCAAAGCAGCGGCAGACCAACCAGCGATGTGTCCGCGCACCGCGCCGGCTCTCCCAAGGAGGCCTCCCGGCGCCCCGCTGCTTTACTTTATCGCGGGTTGTATGCTGTAGCGCGCAGCCGTCGCGCCAGCCGCCCCACTAACCAAGGACTAAACCAAACCAGACCCGGCGCGGCCCTGCCGAACTCCCCGCTCCTTTTTAAGTGAGTCGGCGTCCCGCCGAGCAAGGGTTGGAGCGGCGGCGCACCCTGCGCGGGCCGCGTTAGGAAGCTCCGCGCCACGCGGTCACGTCGGCTGCTCCCGCCTTCGCCCGCGAGCGTTGTCACGCCTCGCGCTCCATTCCCCCCAGCCGTGAAGTGAGTTACCCTCTCGTTCCCAAAGTTAGCGCAGCGCTTTGGGAGCGGAGGCGGGAGGCGAAACTCCGTTTCGGTGGTGGCGGGTGAACATGGGGGCCGCGTTGAGGTCGTGGTGCGCCGGAGGGGAAGCGGAGTCTCGGCGGGACGAGCGTGCCCAAAGCGCTGCGCTCACTTTGGGAACGAGAGGGCGAGGAACGAGAGGGCGAAATTGCTCCTGCCGCTCCTCGTGCGCACGCCCTTCGGCAGGCTTGGGACCGGGTGGCTCCAGCGCCTCACCGTGCGCTGGGGGAAGTTCATCCGCTGGCTGCGGGTGCAGCTCTTTCGCCAGCCTCACCACTAGCCAGCCATCGCCGCCCTACGCCATTTCCATGCCGTTTTGCAGGCGGAAATGCCGAGGATGCGATGGCGCATGGCGTTTCCGCTCCACGCGGCTCAAGCCGGTCGCGCGCCCTGGCGATGCTGGAAGCGTCCACGAAGTCCTTCCGGCTCTGCGATCCTGAACTCGGCTGGCGGAGATCGTGCGCGATTTCTCCGCGTGTCCGCTGGCCGCGGACGAGCATTTTTTCCACACGGAGGATTTTTCGCGCGACGCCCTCGCGTCAGAGACGGCTGGCGGCCCTGATACTTCCTCGAAAAGACCGGCGCCATCGGCTACGAGCGCGCGGCGCTGACGGCGAAGCAGCGGGCTTACCGCTGCACCTGGAGCACGATGATCACCTGGCCGGCCCCGTGCTGGGGGCCGCGGATGAAGAGTGGGCTGCCGGGGGCGAGCTTGGTTTCGGATTCGAGGATGGGGCGCTTGTCTTGGAAAAACTGGAGGTTCAGGAGGTAGCCGCCGCGGGCTTCTTTGGAGGCGATGCGGCGCGCTTTCACCTGGAGCCAGAAGTTCCGGCTCGGGACGAGCCAGCTCTCCGACTTGTCGCCGATCTTTTCGGTGGTCGCGCCGATGATCTCGAACTGCGTGTAGCCAAAGATCCGCTTCAACCGCGGGGCAAACTCGACCAGCTCGGGCGGGGCTGCTTTGGGCGATTCGGGATTCGTGGCGAGAATCACGGCGCTCCAGATTTTGTCGGTCGCGGCGGGGGAGGCCCTCAGCACGGGCACCGTGCTGCCGGCGGATGGGATGACCGCGTTTTCCCCCTCCTCCGCGAGGGCGCGGGCGGTGAAGACGACGAGGAGGAGCAGGGCGAAACGGCGCATCGGGGCTTACTTCAGCGCGTAGGTCGGCGGGATGTAGTCGAGACCTTCGATCCAGACGACGGTGACGTTTTCCTCGGGGCTGTAAACCGTGCAGGCGGAGATGCTCGGGTCGCCGGGCCACAGCTCCACGACCTCCGCGTAGTAGTCCGACTTCGCGCCCGGCGGAAGGCCGGTGGGGATGAGCGTTTTGAAAAGTCCGCCCGCGATGGCGAGGCACGCGGCCCCGGCGAGCGCGAGCCGCGGCAGCGACCAGAACCAGCCGCGCGCCTTCACCGGCGCGACGGCGCGCGGGGTCTCGGCGGCGATGCGCTGCATGAGCTGGTGGTTGAAAAAGTCCCCGTTGCCCATCTTCGGGGCGGGTTGCGCGCGGAGGAGGTCGCCGAGTTTCCGCGCCTCTGCCCGGTCGGCGGCGGCTTCGGGATGGGCGGCGAGTTCTTTTTCAAACTCCGCCAGCTCGGGGCCGGTGAGCTGGCCATCGACCCAGGCGGTGAAGCGTTCTTCAAATGTTTTCATAGACGTCTTTGAGCAGGGCTTGGAGTTTTTTGCGGGCGTAAAAAAGGCGGGACATGACGGTGCCGAGCGAGCACTCCATGGCGGCGGCGATCTCGGTGTATTCGAGCCCGTCGATCTCGCGCATGACGATGGCCGCGCGGTGCTCGGGCGAGAGCTTGGCGATGGCTGCGTCGATGCGCCCGCGGATTTCCTGGTCGGAGATTTTCTCCGCCGGCTGCATCTCCGGGCGCGGGGCGGTGGCTGCGCCGGGCTCGATCTGGCGCAGCCCGATTTGGTCGTCAAACTCGGTGCCGCCCTGGATGTGCTTCCGGCGCATCGAGTCGATCGTGACGTTCATCAGGATGCGGTAGAGCCACGTGTAAAACGACGACTGCCCGCGAAAACGCCCGATGGATTTCCACGCCTTCACGAAGCCGTCCTGGGCGAGGTCCCAGGCGTCCTGTTCGTTGCGGGTCATTTGGTAAATCATGGAAAAAGAGCGGCTGCGGTAACGGGTGACAAGCTCGCTGAATGCGGCAGTGTCGCCCGCCTGCGAACGGGCGACCAATTGGAGATCATCGGGTTCGGCGGCGGCTTCGGCCTGCATCGGCAGGGGTTTTGACGGCTCGTTCATGATTTCATTCACCGCGAGTGGCGGGAATTTTTCGCACGGGGAAGCGCACCCTATTGACTGTCGCGCCGCCGCCGAAACTCGGTGCGATACTCGCCCATCAGCGTGATGATGCCGTCGCGAATGTGAAACAGCCGCTGGTTCAGCGTGGCGAACTGCTCTGCGCTGATGTTGGTCTCTTTGCCGAGCTGCGCGGACGCCTCCAGCGCGATGATGATCGCCTTCAGGCCGCGCTTGAGATACGCGATGGTCATCCCGATTTCGTCCACGTCGTCATCGCTCAGCGCGGCCGCGAGCTTGGCGCTGGCCACGGCGGTGTGGTTGGAAAGCTTCACGCACCCCGGTTTGCTCTGCGCCTCCCCGAGGTCATCGAGGAGCTTGTCGATCCAAACCGTCAGCGCAAAAGACGCCTGGTAAAGCGGGTGGACCTCGTAGCCGTGGACCTCGTCGAGGAAGTTGACCGGCTCCGGCTCGTCGTCCCGGTCTTCCTCAAAAACCTCCTCGAAAAGCGACTCCACTTTCTCCTCCCACTCCGCGCCCTCCTTGTCGAGGAGGTGATACCAGCCCATCTCGCGGGCGATGATCTGGTCGCGATTCGGGTCGTCGATGTAACGCTCGAGAAGCTCCATGTACTTCTCGGTCTTGCGATCCTGCTGCTGTAGGAAACGCTCCCAATCGTATTCGTCCCAAATTTTTTCCGGCTCGTCGTCGTCGGCCATATGGAGGGTTAGTTATCGTGCCCGCCGGATGGGAGCAAAGGGAATCTTGCGGAGCGGGAAGGAGGCCCAGAAATCCCGGCAAAAAAGGGTTTGTCCCCTCCCCCATCGGCGCTTAAGAAACGCGGCCCCAGTTTTTCCCCCCGTGAAAAATTCCATCCATCCCACACGCTTCCGCGTCCCTTCTACCATGCGCCCGATTCTCTGCCCCCTTTTCGCCCTGCTCCTCGTCGGTTGCGCCGTGTCAAAGGAGGCCAAACCCTCCACCGCCGTCACCGCCACCCGACCGCTCCAACCCGGCGAGCGCCTGAAAGTCCGCACCACCGCCTACACCCAGACCGAACCCGGCGGCTGGGCCAACGGCATCGGCGGCCGCCTCCGCTACAATATGACCAACAGCAGCGCCGCCAGCGACTGGTCGTGGCTGCCCGTCGGCACCCGCTTTCGCATGCTCTGCACGGGGCGGAACTACGTGATCGAAGACTACGGCAGCGCGCTCGTCGGCCGCCGCACGATCGACCTTTTCTGCCCCAGCCGCGGCCTCATGCGGCAGTGGGGCATGCGGCACGTGGAGATCGAAATCCTCGAATGGGGCAGCGCCCGACGCAGCCTCGAAGTCCTCGGCGACCGCCGCCGCAACCCGCACGTCCGCAAAATGGTCGCCTCCCTCACCCAGCAATCCAGCGGCTACCCCAATCAGTTCCACCGCATCACGCTGAACTGAGAGGAATTTAGCATTTGGCATTTGGCATTTAGGATTCGTCAAAGCACCGCGCTTTCCTCAAATCCTAAATCTGAAATCCTAAATTCATGCACATCCTCGTCACCGGCGGCGCCGGCTACATCGGCAGCATCTGCGTCGAGTCGCTCCTCGACGCCGGCCACAGCGTCACCGTTTTCGACAACCTCACCGAAGGCCACCGCCGCGCCCTCGATCCCCGCGCCCGGCTCATCGTCGGCGACCTCCAAAAAGACGCCGACATCGCCGACGCCATGCAGGCCATGCGACCCGATGCCGTCATGCACTTCGCCGCGAACGCCCTCGTCGGCGAGTCCATGGAGAACCCGTCGAAATATTTCCGCAACAACGTCAGCGGCGGCATCCATCTGCTCGACGCCATGGTCGCCTGCGGCGTGAAAAAATTCGTCTTCTCCTCCACCTGCGCCACTTTCGGCCCGCCCGACCGCGTCCCCATCGACGAAACCCTCCCGCAACGCCCGATCAATCCGTACGGTGAATCCAAACTCATCTTCGAGAAAATCCTCCGCTGGTACGATGAAATCCACGGCCTGAAATTCGTCGCCCTCCGCTACTTCAACGCCGCCGGCGCCAGCCCCCGCTTCGGCGAAGACCACCGCATCGAGACCCACCTCATCCCCAACGTCCTCAAAGTCGCCCTCGGCCAAAAGGACAACGTGCAAATCTTCGGCACCGACTACGAGACGCCCGACGGCACCTGCATCCGCGACTACATCCACATCCTCGACCTCGCCGCCGCGCACATGCTCGCGCTCAGCGCGGCAACGAGCGCCTTCTACAACCTCGGCACCGGCGGCGGCACCAGCGTCCGCGAAATCATCGCCACCTGCGAAAAGGTGACCGGCAAAAAGATCGCCGTCATCGAGCAGCCCCGCCGCCCCGGCGACCCCGCGCGCCTCATCGCCGCCAGCGACAAAATCCACCGCGAACTCGGCTGGACGCCGAAGTTTCAGAGCATCGAAAAGATCATCGAAAGCGCGTGGGCCTGGCATGTGGCGAATCCGGGCGGGTACGGCGACTGACTCGGCCGCACGCCGGGCCGGCTGGGGTTAAACCCGAACGCTGCGCTTGGAGGCCAACGGCCTCACCCATGCCAGCCCAGGGCCGAGGAGGCGGAGGGGACCAGCGGGGGATGGTGGCCGGGCGAGCACACGTCCTGGGAACGACATCCATAGCAAGCGAGCCCTGAAAGGGCGGGACAAAATTGTGTACCATCACTGGTGTCGCCCCTTTCAGGGCTGGCTTGTTCTTTCACGCTTTCCCAGGGCGTGTGCTCGCCCGGCCACCATCCCCCGCTGGTCCCCTCCGCCTCCTCGGCCCTGGGCTGGCTTGTCGTCGCACCTTTGGTGCTGAAAAGCCGCGTTCGGGTTAAAACTGCTGGGGCGGCCTGGCGAAAGCCGGAGCGAAAGCGGGAGCGCTCGAAGCAAAGCTTCGGAGACAAGTGCGTTCCTAACGCTGGAGCTTCGCAGGCTGTTGAAAAACTCTTTCAGGTGGATGGCGTCGCTCCGTGAGTTTTTTCCACAGGCTGCTAGGACAAACCCGCCATCGTCGTGCAGGGCGCAAACCGGGGCACAGGCACTCCGTTCCAACACACCACTGGCAATCTCCTGGCGTCCGTGCTTTGAATCATCAGTCCCTCGCCGACCCCGATCTCATGTCCGAAAATCTCAGTGCCCTCTCGTTTCGCAAAAGCGCCGAAAAGAATCTTTTCGAGCGGATGGTGGAGGCCGCCGATCAGTCGGGCACGGCGGCGACTCCGGAAACGGTGCGCGCACTCGGCGAGAAATCGCTCTTCGGCGATGCGATCACGCTTGGTGCGGTTTCGTTTTACGACTTTCTGAAAAAGGAGAACGCGGGGAAAAAGGTGTTCGTCTGCAACGGCTCGGCGTGCCTCGTCGCCGGGACGCAGGGGAAGCTGCACGACGCGCTCGGGCGGAGTTTCAAGCACGAGGAAATCGGCCACATCTGCTGCCTCGGACGCTGCCACGAAGGCGGGGCGTTTCAGTACGAGGGGCGCAATTTTTCCGGGCAGTCCGACGCGGCGATGGGCGAACTTTTTTCCAGCGGCAAAAGCGACGCGGAGGATCGCTACGAAGTCGTCTCGCACCTCCAGCCCGCGCAGCTCACCGCGCCGTTCCCCGGCATCGAAAAATACTACGAGCCATTCCGCGCGATGCTCGGGAAAGATCGCGACTGGCTCGCTGGCGAACTCAAGGACTCCGGCCTGCGCGGCCGCGGCGGCGCGGGATTCCCGCTGCATTTCAAATGGTCGTCGTGCCGCGCGAGCGAGGGTGCGGTGAAGTATGTCGTGTGCAATGCGGACGAGGGCGATCCCGGCGCTTACATTGACAAATATCTCATGGAGCAGCGCCCGCACTCCGTGCTGCTCGGCATGATGGTCGCGGGTTGGTTCGCAGGTGCGGAAGTCGGCGTGCTCTACATCCGCGCGGAGTATCCCGATTCGATCCGCATCGTGGACGCCGCCATCGCGGAACTGCGCGCCGCAAAGTTGCTCGGGAAAGACATCCTCGGCAGCGGATTCAATTTCGAGCTGAAGACGATCAAGGGCGCGGGCGCGTATATTTGCGGAGAGGAAACGGCGCTGCTCGCGAGCATCGAAGGCCAGCGCCCGGAAGTGCGCGTGCGCCCGCCTTTTCCCACGGTCGAGGGGCTGTATCGCAAGCCGACGATCTTGAACAACGTCGAGACCTTCTCGAACATCCACGCGATCCTCACGCTTGGCGGAAAGGGCTACGCCAAAATCGGCACCGCGCAGAGCACCGGGCCGAAGCTGCTCTCGCTCGACAGCCATTTCGCAAAGCCCGGCATCTATGAAGGCGCGATGGGCACGCCGCTCGCCGACGTGTTCGCGTTGGCGGGCGGCTTCAAGACGAAGATCAAGGCAATCCAAGTCGGCGGCCCGCTCGGCGGCGTCGTGCCGGTTGGAAAAATCGGCGAACTCACCGTCGATTTCGAGTCGTTCAAGAAAGCCGGCTTCCTCCTCGGCCACGCGGGCGTCGTGAGCATCCCGGAATCGTTCCCGATGATCGAATACATCCAGCACCTCTTCCAATTCACCGCCGACGAAAGCTGCGGCAAATGCTTCCCCTGCCGACTCGGCAGCACGCGCGGCGCGGAACTCGTCGCGAAGGCGCGCAGCGACAGCAGCTACAAAATCGACCGCACGCTCATCGACGATCTGCTCGACACGATGGAACTGACCTCCCTCTGCGCCCTCGGCGGCGGCGTGCCCTTGCCGATCAAAAATGCGCTGCAATATTTCGGTGATGAAATGAGCGCGTATTTTCAAAACAAATGAGTGCCCCCGCCACAATCGCACCAACGCGCGCCACGCTGACGCCAGAAATTCAGGCCACGATTGATACCGCCGCCGAACGACTCGTGGCGGAGTTTCAGCCGGAGCAAATCTGGCTGTTCGGCTCGTATGCGTGGGGTGATCCCGACGAGCACAGCGACTTGGATTTTGTCGTCGTGGTGCCGGAGATTGACCTGTCGCCGCTACGCCGCGCGCGACAGGCTCACGAATGTCTTGGCGATCTTGCGATGGCGAAAGACGTGATCGTCAAGACTCGGGCTGAGTTCGACCGGTTCCTCGAAGTGCCCGCATCGCTGGCGTTCAAAATCACGCGAGAAGGCACGCTGCTCTACGAATCAAAGACCGCGCGTCCGCAGACCGCAGACATTTCAGGGCGATGCACGAGCAAGGAGCGAAAGCGCGAATTGATTCAGCTCTGGCTGAAGAAGGCTGAAGCAAGTCTGCGCGTAGTTCGATTGATCGCCGACGGCAGCGGCGCGCCACTCGACTCTGCGATCGGTCATACTCAGCACGCAGCGGAAATAGAGTTGAAGGCGTTCCTGGCATTCGCTGACACACCATGCCAGAAGTCGGATGACGTTGGAGAGCTGGTGCGGCAAGCCATCGCTATCGAGCCGAGTTTTTTGGCGGTTCTGCCCTATGGCTCAACGGTGAAACCCTACTTGGATAAATTCCGTTACCCTTCCCAGAACGATCCAATGGAGCCGACGCGTGCCGAATTCGACGCCGCCTTCGCCGCGGCGCAGCGTATCTACGATTTCGTCCTCTCGTTGCTTCCGGCAGAGACGCATCCAACTTAGCCTTCACGACCATGGTTTTAGATCTCGCCAAAATCACAGCCTACATTGACGACGTGCCTCACCAGTTCGAGGACGGCGACACGCTGCTCAATTTCGTTGATCGCCATCGTGGGCGCGGACACGTGCCGACGCTCTGTGACGCGCCGCAACTCAAGCCGTATGGCGCGTGCCGAGTGTGCTCTGTGGAGGTCGCTCAGAGCGCCAACGCGCCGCGCCGAGTCGTCGCTTCTTGCCACACGCCGCTCACAGCGGGGATGCATATTTTCACCGAGTCGCAGAAAATCCGCGGGCTGCGGAAAAATATCGTCGAGCTGGTGCTCACCGATCACCCGCTCGACTGCCTGACTTGCGAGGTGAACGGCAACTGCGAATTGCAGACCGTCGCGGCGAAAGTCGGCATCCGCAGCGTGCGCTATCCCGCTGGCAAAAACCATCTCGACCGTAAGAAGGACCTCTCGCATCCCTACATGACTTCGGACCTCTCGAAGTGCATCAACTGCAACCGCTGCGTGCGCGCGTGCGACGAGGTGCAGGGGCAGTT
>JAYWEB010000172.1:0-11659 GCA_043779575.1 Chthoniobacter sp.
ATGCGTCGGAACGTGTTCCCCGAGAAGCGATCGTTGGGGCATGGAAAGTCGATCTGAACGGGAACTTGGTCGGGCCTTTCCAGAATAATCCAAACTACGATGCTGAAAGGTGGCCGTCTTCATCCTGAAACAGTTGTCCGGAAGGGAATAGGGAATAAAGAAAGGGAATAAAGGGACAGGTCAGAATGGCACTCGGTTAAGCCGCTGAGTGGTAGCGTTCCCTCTCGTTCCCAAAGTTAGCGTAGCGCTTTGGGAGCGGAGGCGTGAGGCGGAACGCGGTTTCGGTGGTGGGCGGGAGAGCATGGGGGCCGCGTTCTAGGTCGTGGTACGCCGGAGGGGAGCCGGAGTCTTGCCGGGACGAGCGTTCCCATAGTGCTGCGCTCACTTTGGGAACGAACGATAACTGCACGAAGAAATCGCTGAACCCCATCCCCTCGAAACCTCCCGACATCGCGCCCCTCCCGTCGGGCCGCCCGCCGCGTCCCCCAATCCGCGCCCGGCTCGTTTTTTGCGCGCGACTGTAACCATCCGCCGCCCCGCGGCCAGTCTTGGTTTGCGGCCTCTCGCCTGTCTCTTCCACTTAATCTTCCGCCGACAAAGGGAAAATGAGGAAGATTAAGCGAAAGAGGAAGAGGAAGAAATCGCAGGCATCGTTTTTTTTGACGCCCGCCTACATCCCCCGCGAATGCCGCGCCATCGTACTGCGCGCTCGCCGAGTGTCCGTGGCGATATGGCGCGTAAAGATACTGTTACCTGCTCGCGCCGCCCCCTCACGAGGTTCGTCAGATTGCGCGAAATCAGTTGCCCATGATAACGGCCCCGGTCCGCGTCACGAAACCCGCCTCGTTCACAGCTTCGTTCCGGCTCATCAAATTGCCGCGCGGCAGAGCAGCGATGTGCCCGCTGCTCATCCGCCTACGTCCAGTCCGGCCTCCTCTGGAGCCAATCCCGAACCAGCGAAATCGGGGACGCCTCTTGGAAAATCGGGATGGCCTTCGGTCTGAACTTTTCGGGCGTATCGGTCATGCGCACCTGCGCCGGATCGAGGCCGGAATTCCGGCGAATCCGGGAAAGGTAACAGTTGTGTTACTATTGTTCCCTTTCCATTCCACCCAGCCCAGCCCACTGTCCGCGCAGCAGCACCGATCCGCCTCCCCATGGATCCCTGCGGCTCCCCCCATCACGAACAACCCCACCCTATGAAACAAACGCATCTTGGCCTCGTCCTGGCGTCCCTAGCGGCCCTCACTTCGGCTGCCAAAGCGCAGCAGGACGTCCTGCCACCGATCCAGCTCGGCACCATTTCGATCACCCTGCAGACGGTCGCGACGGGCTTGGCGGCACCGGATTACGCGGTCAGCGCGCCGGGGGACGCGAGCCGTCTGTTCGTGGTGGAGCAAAAAGGAAAGGTGCTGATTGTCCAGAATGGCAGCCTGCTGCCCAGCCCCGCCCTCGATATTTTCAGCGTGATTGGAGCCGCGTTCAATCCGGCCAACGCCAACGACGAGCGTGGGCTGCTCGGGCTGGCGTTCCATCCCGGCTTCAGCACTCCGTCCAGTCCTGGCTACCAAACGCTCTACACTTTCAACAGCCAGCCGGTCGGAACCGGGCCGACGTACGTCGCCCCGAATAACGCGACTCAGAACTACAAAACCGTCGTCAACGAGTTCAAGATGAGTGCCGGCAATCCCAATGTGATTGACCCATTGACCCGTCGCGAGGTCATCTCCTTTGGCAAGAACGCGAACAATCACAACGGCGGCACGATTGCCTTTGGACCTGATGGGTACATGTATCTCGGCTTGGGTGATGGTGGCAATGCCAACGATGTCGGCGCCAGTCACCTCGAGCCGGGTGGTAATGCCCAAAACCTGAGCACCCCACTGGGCAAGATGCTGCGCTTCGATCCGCTCAACCCGGCGTTAACCGGAGCCAGCCCGAACCCAATCAGCGGCAACGGCCAATACCGCATCCCGACGACCAACCCATTTCAAGGAGTGGGCCAGGTGCCGGAGATTTATGCTTATGGGTTCCGCAACCCGTATCGCTTCTCCTTTGACCAGCTCAACAGCCAGCTCATCGTGGCAGACGTGGGGCAGAACGTCGTTGAGGAAATCGACCGCGTGACCATCGGAGGCAACTACGGCTGGGGCATCAAGGAGGGGGACTTTCTCTTTAACCGGGTCACTGGTCCCGGGGGCAACGCTGGAACCGTCGGCGCACGCAGCCCGGGGAATCCCGTGGGGTTGATCGACCCGATCACCGGCACCCTCGGCACCCTCGAATACGACCACGGCGACGGCATCTCGATCACCGGCGGCTTCGTCTATCGCGGTAGCGCGATCCCCGAGCTGTCCGGAAAATATGTCTTTGGCGACCTGGCCCTGCACACGACACCGACACGCGTGGACGGGCGACTATTTTATGCCGACCTGGATACCGGCGTGATCAATGAGTTTCTACTTCCCCAGTTTGCCACCACCTTCCTGCCCAACGGCCTGACCGTGCATGGCTTCGGCCAGGACGCCAACGGCGAACTCTACGCTCTGGCCACGAACACCAATGCGAATGGAACAGGCGGAGTCATCTTTCAGATCGTCCCCGAACCCACGGCTGCGCTGCTGCTGGTCTTGGGCAGCCTGGCGCTCGCCGCGCACCGGCGGCGCGGTGGGTCGGATATCTAAACCCTCAAACTAACTCTTATGTTCCTCCTGAAAACTACACGCCGCCTCACCTCCATCGCTCCGCTGCTTTTTGCTTCCGTCTGCTGGGGTGCCCCCAGCGTGTGGAATGGTCCGACGACGGCCTTTAGCAAGGTGGCCTTTGCCGATCAAACATTGGCGCTGAATCAGGACCGCATGACCGACAACGTCTGGCTGACGCGGGCCTCGACCGCCGGTCTTTTCAACATCAAGACCGAGGCGGCTTTCTCGCACTTCCTGAGTCCCAGCGGCACGGAATGGGCGCATGGAACAACCGCGAATTATTCATCGCTGACCTATACGGATTGGGAAACATGGGCCGGAGGGGCTCCGAACATCCCGAACATCCCGGGCCAGCCTGCGGTCGTCCATCTCATTGGCGACGACATTTACCTCGACCTCACATTTACCGCCTGGGGTGTCGCCTCCGGGGCCGGCGGCAGCTTTTCCTACACGCGCTCGACCTCCCCAGCTCCCGAGCCGGGCAGCCTCGCGCTCCTCGGCCTTGGGGCCACGGCCCTGATCTCGCGGCGCCGCCGCTAAGCCGGGAATGAAACAGATTTTCAACCCGTTGGGGGCAGTTGGCCTCCCGCCAACGTCTATTCCCCGCCTCAACGGGTTGAAATTCCGGCTTACTTTGGGTCCAGTTTTTTGGTTTTTCTCCACAATCTCCAAAGTCGATCCTGCAGCTCCACGTTTAGATGCCACTGCCCGCCCGCCGATTTAGGGATCTCTGCACCATTCCACTCACCGTGCTCTCCGTCGTCCACACTTCGCTTTTTGGCCACAGCTTCCCGGATGGGACATTGGAAGGTCGCCACACCCCTTCCATTCCCGGGTGCGCCGGACTGGGCAAGCCTCTGTCAACCCATTTTGCTTTGACCATTATGCTATGACCAAAATGCCCGCCGGGAATTCCTATCAAACTGCGATCCGCGCGGCTTCGTTGCACTCGGTGCGGGTCCATTTTCTCAGCCATCGCTTTTCCCAAGGCACGCGGCCAGATTTTCAGTAGAAAAAACAAAAAATCTCTGGGCGAGCACACGGCCGGAGGATTGCAAAACAACCATAACAAAAACCGCAGTAAACTTAGAACAAAGCCTACCATGAAAATCATACTCGGCACCATTGCCTCCATCGCCCTGGCTCTGCCAGCCGGCGCAGCGATCATTCAATTCGACCTCCAAGGCACCGCCGGATTCGGCCTGCTCCCAGGGAACGAGCCCGGCTCCATCGGCGGTGGCACCGGTGGCGAAATCGGTGCCGGCATTTCCTACGACGACATCCTCAAACAACTGACCCTAAATGTCGGCTGGGGCAGTTCCCAAGGTTTCACCGACCTGAGCAGCGCGTCCAACAACGCCCACATCCATGTCACAGCGAACAACTTCGGAAACGGTGGTGCGGGGAATTTCACGCAGACCGGCGGCGTCGCGATCTCGTTGACCCGGTCGAGTGCTTTAGCCACCGGTGGCATCTTTACCGGCCAACCCATTACGCTGACGGCACCGCAGGAGGCGGATCTCCTCAACGCCAAGTACTACATCAACATCCACACTGCGACCAACGGAGGCGGCGAGATGCGCGGGTTCTTAACCCAAGTTCCCGAGCCGTCCTCCCTCGGTCTGTTGGCCTTGGGTCTGACCAGCCTCACCTCGCTTCGCCGCCGGAAAGCGAACGCCGTCTGAGGGCTGCGCGGGCCTTTCCATATCTCGCAAGTGGCGGTGCGGCATGTCTGCCGCACCGCCATAGCCCGACCCGGATGCGGGACTGCGATTGCGCGGGTGGGCGGGGATTTTCGGCGCGATGAATCCATCTGGAGTGAATTGGCCGCGCGGAGCTACCTCTTCGCTGCTTCGTTGAAAGGCGGGTGAATTAGTCGGGAAGCGACCGCCGGAGCGGCTACATCCCCCGCGGATGCCGCGCCACAAAGCCCCGCGGCCCGCGCGTGTTCGTCCGCCAGCCGGGGCCTTCGTCGCGCCCGCGTCCGCCGGTGGTGTCGAGCCGCACGCCGCAGACGATGGCAAAGGTGTGGCCGTTGCGCGCGTAGATCGTAATCCACCTTCCGGGGCCGGGTTCGTCGTACGTTTGGAATTCCTGCGAGGCCAGCGGCTGCGCGAGCATGCCAGCGTGGTGCAGGAGGAAAGAGACCGATCCCGAGCAGTCGTAGCCGCGATCGTAAAACGTGCCGTGTCCCCCGCCCCAGACGTAGGGCTTGCCGATGAGATAGTTCGTCGCCCAGATGGCCTTTTTCACGGCCAGCGGGGCGTTGGCCGGCGCGGAGCAGATGCCTCGTGAGATCGCCGCCTTGTTCCCCGGCACCGTCGGTCCGGTCTGCGGCGGACGCTCCACCGCCGCGCCAGCGCGCCCAGCCACGATGAGCCCGACTGCGAGAACGCAGATGGTGCGGAAAAATAGCGGGCGGCGCATGAGGAGCGGGCACGTCAAACGGCGGCCCGCATTTTCACAATGCAAAAGCCGGGCCATTCTGGAAATGATGCGCGCCTCCATGAGCGACCTCTTTGCCCAGCCCTGCACCACTGCCTTCGACTTGCGCGCCGGCGACTGCCTCGCCGGCATGGCCGCGCTCCCGGCGGAGTCTGTGGATCTCGTCGTCACCTCGCCGCCTTACAATCTCGACATCGCCTACGCCAGCTACGCCGACAACGCACCGCGCGAAGCCTACCTCGACTGGTGCGTGCGCTGGGCCGCCGAGGTGCAGCGCGTGCTCAAACCGGGCGGCTCCTTTTTTCTCAACGTCGGCGCCGCGCCCGCCAACCCGCTGCTCCCGCACGAAATCGTCCTCAAGCTCCAGCCGCTCTTCCGTCTGCAAAACACGCTGCACTGGATCAAGTCCATCACCGTCCGGCCGCGCCGCGAGGCCGAGCTGAGCGTCGGCCATTTCAAGCCCATCAACTCCCAGCGTTACCTCACCGACTGCCACGAGTACGTCTTTCACCTCACCAAGACCGGCAGCGTGCCGCTCGACCGCCTCGCCGTCGGCGTCGAGTATGCCGACAAAAGCAACATCGCCCGCTGGGCGCACACCCGCGGCGAGGCGCGCGACCGGCGCTGCCGCGGCAACAACTGGTTCATCCCCTACGAGACCATCAAGAGCCGCGCCGACGACCGCCCGCATCCCGCCACTTTTCCCGTGCAGCTCGCCGAGTGGTGCATCAAACTCCACGGCCAGCGCCCCGACCTCGTCATGCTCGATCCCTTCCTCGGCATCGGCCACAGCGCCGCCGCCGCCGCTGCCTGCGGCGTGGAAAAATTCATCGGCTTCGAGATTGATGACGGCTATTTGGCCGAAGCGCGCCAGCGTCTGGACGCCAAATCCTAAATGCTAAATCCTAAATCCTAAATTCCGTTGCTTCCCACCATCCTCCGCCGCTTCGCCGGCATGCTCCTCGTCCTGTTCTTCGTCATCACGACCACCTTTTTTCTCGTGAAGGCGATGCCCGGCGGCCCGTTCACGAGCGAGAAGAGCATGCCCGACTCGATCAAGAAACAGCTCCTCGCCCGCTTCAATCTCGGCGGCTCGAACTGGGAGCAGTACACCACCTACCTCGGCCTCCGCCGCAACGTCTCCGGCCAATTCAGCGGCCTGCTCCAGGGCGACCTCCAGCTTTCCACCAAATACCGCGACCGCTCCGTGGCCGAGCTGCTCCGCGACAGCCTCCCCATCTCCGTCACGCTCGGCATCGCCGCGTTTCTCATCGCCTCCACCGGCGGCATCTGGCTCGGCTCGCTCGCCGCCGTGCGCCACCGCACGCCCACCGATACCGGCGCGATGCTCGCCGCGCTTTTTCTCATCAGCATCCCCGCCTTCGTCATCGGCCCCGTGCTCGTCCTCATCTTCGCCATCCACCTCGCGTGGCTGCCCGTGGGCGGCTGGGGAAGCTGGTCCAGCCTTATTCTTCCCGCCATCACCCTCGCCGGCCCCTACATCGCCTACATCGCCCGGCTCATGCGCACGAGCATGCTCGAAGTGCTCGGGCAGGACTTCATCCGCACCGCCCGCGCCAAGGGCCTCAACGACGCCCGCGTGATCTACAAGCACGCGCTCAAAGTCGCGGTGCTGCCCGTCGTCAGCTACCTCGGCCCGCTCGCCGCGAACCTCCTCACCGGCTCCCTCGTCATCGAAACTATCTTCAATCTCCCCGGCGCTGGCCCCTTCTTCATCAACTCCATTTTGAACGCCGACATCTTCCTCCTCGAAGGCGTCGTCATCGTCTATTGCACCGTCCTCGTCGTCCTCAATCTCGCCGTCGATGTGGCCTACACTTTCCTCGACCGCCGGATCGGCCTGGCGGCCTGACGGCCTGACGGCCTGATTTAGCATTTAGGATTTAGCATTTAGCATTTTGAAACCGCCACGCTTCAGCCAATGACCGCCCGCTTTCCAGCTACGTCCCGCGCACCAGCAAATCCTAAATGCTAAATCCTAAATCCTAAATGCACCCCCCTCCTCCTGGCGTGTGGCAACGGTTGCGGAAAAACCCCGTCGCGGTCGTCTGCATGGTCTTCCTTGCAGGCATCTTCGCCTTCGCCTTTCTCGGCCCATTCATTTTCAAGGCCGATCCTCATGCCACGTCGGCAGATCAATTTCTGAAGCCGACATGGCTCAAGGACGATTCGCACAAAATACAGCTCGCAATTGGATTGCCTGCTCACGTTTTGAACAAGCCACCGCCTGTTTTTAGTCATCCTTTCGGCACGGACAACAACGGCCGCGACGTCCTCGCCCGCGTCATGGAAGGCGCGCGCATCTCCCTCCTCGTCGGGCTGTGCGGCGCGCTCATCAGCCTCGTCATCGGCACTAGCTACGGCCTCGTCTCCGGCTACGCGGGCGGGCGCACCGACGCCGTGATGATGCGCTTCGTCGAGATCCTCTACTCCATCCCGCGCCTCATCATCATCATCCTCGCCACCGCCGCCTTTGATCACAGCTTCAAGGAATGGCTCAACGCCAGCGGCCACACCGTCCTCGTCGGCTACTCGAAAATCATCATCCTCATCCTCGCCCTCGGCTGCATCGAATGGCTGACCATGGCCCGCATCGTCCGCGGCCAGGTGCTGGGGTTGAAGAACCTCCAGTTCGTCGCCGCCGCGCGCGCCCTCGGCCAAAGCCACGTCCGCATCATCCTGCGGCACCTGCTGCCCAATATCACCGGCATCGTCATCATCTACCTCACCCTCACCATCCCCACCGTCATCCTCGTTGAGAGCTTCCTCAGCTTCCTCGGCCTCGGCATCCAGGCCCCGCAGGCGAGCTGGGGCAGCCTCCTCGCCGACGGCGCCCAAGTCATCAACCCCATCCGCAGCTACTGGTGGCTCCTCCTTTTCCCTGCCGCCGTCATGTCCGCGACCCTCCTCGCCCTCAACTTCCTCAGCGACGCCCTCCGCGACGCCCTCGATCCCCGCGCGCAGCGGTAGGCGTTCCCGCCTCTTCTGCTCTTGCTCCACAAGCGGATACGCGCAGCGGCTCCGCATTGAGGCGGGAGAGCAAGAGCAGGAGCAGGAGCAGGATTAAGAAAAAGACCGCCATGCCCCTCGCCGAAAAACAGCGCCAGCTCACCGCCCGCTACGCCCTCATCGAAGACCACCACGAGCGTCTCGCCGCCCTCGTCGCCCGCGGCCAGCGCTGGCCCGATGCCACCGCCGCCGAGCGCACCGACACCCACCTCATCCGCGGCTGCACCACCCCCGTCTGGCTGGCCGGCACCGTCGCCCACGGTCGCTGCCACTTCCGCGTCGCCGCCGGTTCCGCTTTGGTGAAAGGCCTCGCCGCCCTGCTCGCCGAGCTTTACGACGGCGCAACCCCCGCCGCCATCCTCGCCTGGGAGCCCGGCGTCATCGAAGCCCTCGGCCTCGACCGCCACATCTCCCCCACCCGCCTCCACGGCCTCGCCCACATCCGCCGCGCCATCCGCGACTTCGCCGCCGCATGATCGACGCCCACAACCATCTCCATGACCCGCGCCTCGACGCGCACCGGGCGGCCATCCTCGCCGAACTCACCCGCCTCGGCATCACCCGCGCCGTCGTCAATGGCACCCGCGAGGACGACTGGCCCGCCGTCGCCGCCCTCGCCCGCGCGCATCCGTGGATCGTCCCCTCCTTCGGCCTGCACCCCTGGCACGTCGCTGCGCGCTCGCCCGACTGGCTCGCGCGGCTGCGCGAAAACCTCGACGCCCATCCCGGCACCGCCATCGGCGAGATCGGCCTCGACCGCTGGATGACCGGCCACGACCCCGAGGCGCAGCACGCAGTTTTCACCGCCCAACTCGCCCTCGCCGCCGAGCGCAATCTCCCCGTCACCATCCACTGCCTCCGCGCCTGGGGCCCGCTCTGGGACATCCTCCGCACCCATCCCCTGCCCGCCCGCGGCTTCCTCCTCCACGCTTACGCCGGGCCGGAGGAAATGATCCGCGGGTTCGTCAGCCGCGGCGCTTACTTCTCGTTCAACGCCTACTTCCTCCACGAGCGCAAAGCCGCCCAGCGCGCCGTCTTCCAGCACCTCCCCGCCGACCGCCTCCTCGTCGAAACCGACGCCCCCGACATGCGCCCGCCCGACGACCAAAACCCCAATCGCCTGCAAGCTCCCGACGGCGCACCCATCAACCACCCCGCCAACCTCGCCCTCGCCTACACCGCCCTCGCCAATCTCCGCGACCTCCGCGCCGCCGACCTCGCCGAGCAGATCGCCCTCAACTTCGCCCGCCTGTTTGGCGGAAAAGCGTAGCCCGCCGGCACGCGCGGCCTCCGACTCGGGCATTGACCCCGCGCCGCCTCCCCGCGCAACGTCGCGCCCATGTCGGCCAAACCTTCATCCCTCGTCGATACCAGCGTGATCTACTGCGGCGACAACCTCGATCAGCTCGAAAAACTCCCTGCGCACTGCGTCGATCTCATCTACATCGCCCCGCCTTTTAACTCGAACCGCAACTACGAAGTCTTCTGGGGCGAGACCCACGAGAAGCGCAGCTCCGAGGACCGCCGAGGCGGCGGAGGGGACAAGAGGAGGACGGTGGGCGGGCGAGAGAGAGAGAGCACCCGCGCCTCCATCGACTACATGCGCCCGCGCGGCGAGCATCTGAGCGTCCTACAGCCCCCAGGAAATTTGCAGGATGTGATTGAAGTTCACTACGTCCTGCCCCTCGCTTCGCAGAAAATTGGAGAAGCGAAAATCGTCTGTCAGAACTAAGTATTGATTTCTCGCGACACCAGCAATTGAGGCGTCCGTCAGGCCAAATCTGGCGAATTCAGGCATCTCGGAAACGACGGAGGATGCGAGGTACGTCTCATCGAGTTTGCCAACCTGGACGGCGACTGAACGGAAATACTCGCTGCGAACGTTTTCGGGAAGTTTGTTCGATAGATTCGAAACCTCGGTCAGGATATTGGGCGTCGTCGAGATCTTCTTAAATGAGCGGATGAAGTTACCCAGGAGGATGACACTCTCCTGCGAAAACGCTCTCGTTCGCTCGAAGCGCCCGACGAGTTCCAGATCGAACAGGGCGACGAAATAGACGAGTAACAGGTTGCTGTCGATGAGGAGTCCTTTACTCCGGTAGCGCTCCCAGAGTTCCTCAATCGTCGGGGCGATCATCAGGGCTTACGGATGCGCATGGATGCTGCCCGGCCAGTCACTGCATCGATCTTGAACTCTTTGTAAATTCGATTCTTTCCAACCGCCATCATTTCCGCCGCGAAGCCGCGTGCAGGGTGTTTGTCGGTGAAACCTAAAGTCACCCGCCAGTGCCGGCCATCTAACTCGACTTCTTCAAGACTAACATCGTTGGGGGGTATTGTTGGAATGAGAGCGAGCAGATAATCAACAGCGCTCGCCGCAGCTTGTTTGACGTCGACTTTTGGTTCGGTGGTTGTGGATGCCATAGCAAAGGGAATTAGCCATACCGGGTCCGAGGTGCAACACGGATCGGCATCGACATCTCGCCCACCGCCTGCCGCGTCATGGCCAAGCGCCTGCGCGACGTGTGCGGGATGAAGGAGAACGAAGACCTTTGGAAAATCGGGCGCGGCTTCATCGTGCGCGATCTGCCGTGGACGGAAAAGAAGCTGCGCGAGCTGCCGCCCTTCGAGTTTGAGAACTGGGCGGTCATCGCGCTCGGCGGGCGCAAGAACAAGGCGCAGGTCGGAGACAAGGGCATCGACGGACGCATCTTCCCCGTCTCCGCGCTGGACAATGTGTGCGAGGCCGGCGCGGACGAGCTGCGGCTGGAGGAGCGCTTTTACGCCATGCAGGTGAAGCAAAAGGACAAGGCCGGCCGCCCCGACATCGACGCCTTTGAAACCGCCATGCGCCGCGCGAAGTGCGAGAAGGGCTTCTTCGTGAGCTTCGACTTCTCCAGCGACGCCATCCGCGAGATCGGGCGCTTTTTCACCGAGGAGCACCGCATCATCGTTCCCGTCACCGCCCGCGAAATCCTCGACGAGCAAATCGCCCACAAGCTCGCGTAAACGCGCGCCGCCCGCGCCCGCACTTTCGCGACCCAGCCCGCTTCAATGCAGCATCGGCTTCGGGTTCGGCTCGCGGATGAGGCGGGCGTCGAGGTCGAGAAAATGGTCCAGCCGGCGGTCGGCCTCGACTTCGTCGATGTGCCGGGCCATGAGGAGGTAGGTGGCGTAGTGGTTGCCCTCGCTTTCCACGAGGCTGGCGTAAAAGTCCGCGAGCGGGGCATCGAGATCGCGCAGCCCCGCCGCGAGGATTTGGAATTTCTCGCAGCTCCGCCCCTCGATGAGCGCGAGGACGGTGAGATGGTCGATGACCTGCTCGCGCCGGCCTTTGCGGACCGCCTGCATCATGCCGCTGATCCACGGGCTGCGCTGCGGATTGGTAAAAGGGATGCCGCGTTCCGTGAGCAGCCCGAGCACGAGGTCGAAGTGCTGCAGCTCCTCGATGGCGATGGCGTTCAGCTCGCGGACGCGCC
>JAYWEB010000173.1:0-4649 GCA_043779575.1 Chthoniobacter sp.
CGAGTTCGCCGATCTTGAGCAGCGGCCGGCCGAGTTCCTGCGCGATGCCAAAGTCGATGAGCGCACGGAGGGCGTATTCGCCGCGTTTGGAGAGTTTCATGAGCGGCGCAGGCTAATCTCCACCGCCCCGGTGGACAAGCCCGCGCGCGCTACCCCGCATGGATTTGAACCATGACAAAGGGCTTCAAAGACCCTTGTGCTACCGTTACACCACGGGGTAAGTCGCCGCGCGCCTTCCGGCGCAAAACGGAGGCGCAAACTACGAATCCGCGCGCCGGGTGCAATGCGAAAAGCGGGCGCTGCGGACGTTTCGAAACTGGCGCACGCCGCCCCGCCTCAATCCCAGAGCCGATCCAGCGCTTTGCCCACGGCGTCGAAGAGCTGGTCCGTCTCTTCACGCGTGATGGTGAGCGGCGGGGCCACGGCGAGGATGTCGCGGATGCCGCGGACGATGACGCCCTCCTGGCGGGCCAGCGCGGCGGCTTTTACCCCGAGCATCATGGCCGGCGTGAGCGCGGCTTTGCCTCCGCGCGGGACGAGTTCGAGCGCGCCGATGAGGCCGACGCCGCGGACTTCTCCGACCGCGGGATGCCCGGCGAAGGCGCGGAGTTTCTCCTGAAAATACGGCCCGATGTTCGACGCGACGCGCGGGATGAGCCCATCGTTTTCGATGATGTCGAGATTGGCGAGCGCGGCGGCGCAGGTGGTCGGGTGGCCGGAGTAGGTGAAGCCGTGCGCGAAATAGCCGTGATGCAAAAGCACGTCGGCGATTTCGTCGCTGACCATCGTCGCGCCGAGCGGGAGGTAGCCGCTGGTCAGGCCTTTCGCGAGCGTGATGATGTCGGGGTCGAGATCCCAGAGGTTGCTCGCGAACCAGTCGCCGAGGCGGCCAAAGGCGGTGATGACTTCATCGGCGACGAAGAGGATGCCGTGCTCGCGGCAGAGCGCCCGCAGCGCGGCGAGGTAGCCGGCGGGCGGCGGGATGACGCCGCCCGCGCCCTGCACCGGCTCGACAAACATCGCCGCGATGGTGTCCGCGCCCTCGCGCCCGATGACGCGCGCGGTTTCCTCGACGCACGATTTTCCATAAGCCACCGGATCGGCCTCGCGGCCGGCGGCGTAGGCGTGCGGCGCGGGGACGTGGAGGAAACCGGGCAGCGGGAGGTCGAAGGGCGCGCTGCAACTCGGCAGGCCGGTCATGCTCGTGGTGGCGAGGGTGACGCCGTGATACGAGAAATGCCGCGAGAGGATTTTCACGCGCCGCGGCTGGTCGCGGATCTTCCAATAACCGCGGATGATTTTCAGCGCGGACTCATTCGCCTCGGAGCCGGAGTTGCAGAAAATGGTGTGCTGCACGCGCGGCGGCGCGAGGCTGGCGAGGCGCGCGGCGAGCCGGATGGCGGGCTCGGTGGTGCTGTTGAAAAAGGACGGGTAATACGCGAGCTGCCGCATCTGCGCGGCCACGGCGTCGGTGATCTCGGCGCGGCCGTAGCCCACGTTCACGCACCACAGGCCGGCCAGGCCGTCGAGGAGCTGCCGGCCCTGCGCGTCCTGCAAATAAACGCCGCTGCCGGAGACGATGACGTGCGTGCCCTGCGCGTGCAGAGCGTCGTGGTCGGTGAAGGGATGGAGGTGAAAGCGCTGGTCGAGCGCCTGGAGGGAAGTGGGGTTGCTTGCCATGCGTGCAATCAATCACGAACGTGCCGCACTTCGCAAATCCATGGCGCAATTTGTTTCATCTCCCGCCGACCTCGCACCGGGCGACGCCCAGTCCGCCGCCGTGGATCTCGCGGCGTTCCAGATCGACCGCATCCGCTCGGTGGACGATCCGCTTTTCGCAATCGGCTACGCCGCGCTGTGGGCGGAGTTCGGTGCCAAGGATGAAATGGAATTGCGCGAGACGCTCGAGCAGCGCTTCCGGCTCGCGCCGCGGATGCTTTACGAAATGGTGCTCGTCCGGCGCGACGGGGAGTTTGTCGCCGTGCGGGATCACACCGCGATTGTCGCGGCTGGCGGCGCGGTGGTGCATCTCTCGCACAATCTCGTGGCGCCAAAGGCGCGGCGCTCGGGGCTGGCAGGCTGGCTCCGCGCCTGGCCGATCCAGGCGGCGCGGGAATGTCTCGCGGCGAACGGCGCGGCGGCGGATGCGCCGGTGACGCTGCTCGCGGAAATGGAATACGACGCGGCGGACGACGCGGCGCGCGCGATCCGGCTGCGGGCTTATGAGCGCGGCGGCTTTCGGAAAATCGACCCGGCGGCGGTGCCGTATCATCAGCCGGATTTCCGCTCATTCACGGTGATCGACGCGACCGGCGGCGCGCGTCCGCTCGCGTTTCAACTCGTGGTGCGGCGCGTGGGCCGGGAAGGGGAGGAGACGATTTCCGGGCGGGAAGTGCGGGAGCTGGTGCGCGCGCTTTACGCCATCTTTGCCCCGCCGTTTCGTCCCGCCGACCTCGCCCATCCGCTGCTCGCGCTCGACGGTTATCCGCCCGACGACGCGGTGCTCGCGCTGCTCCTCCCGACGCAATGCTGACCGCCTTTTACAACCCCGGCTACGCCGCGCCGCTCGGGCAGCACGTCATGCCGATCCGCAAATTCGCGCTAGTGGCCGATGGGCTGCGGGAGTCGGCGGACGTGCGGCTGGCCGAGCCCGCGCCCGTGACGGAGACCGATCTGCGGCGCGTCCATTCCGCGGAATACGTGGCGGCGATCCAGACCGGGGAGCCGCGGGCGCTGGCCGAGTCGCAGAAATTTCCGTGGTCGCCGGAGCTGTATTCGTCGGTGTGCCTGACGGGCGGCGGCTGTCTCGCGGCGGCGCGGCAGGCTTTGCAGGACGGCGGCGCGGCGGCGCTCGTCAGCGGCTTCCATCACGCGTGCGCCGACCACGGCGAAGGTTTCTGCACGTTCAACGGGCTGATCGTCGCGCTCGATGCGCTGGTCGCGTCGGGCGAGATTCGCACGGCGGCGGTGCTCGACATGGACCTGCACTATGGCAACGGCACCGCGCAGCTCGCCGCCGCGCGCCCGCACGTCTTCGCGCTGTCGCTTTATGGCAACGACTACCGGGAAAACGTCCCCTTTCGCGACGTGACCGAGCGCCGCCACGAGGACGGCGAGAACCACCGCTCCTGCGCGCTCCCCGCCGGCTGCGACCGCGCGACGCTGCTGCGGATCATGGACGCCGCGCTGCCGCTCATCGCCGCGCGCCGGCCCGATCTGCTGCTCTACCAAGCCGGAGCCGATCCGTATTTTGAAGATCCCTACTCGCCGCTCGCGCTCGATCACGACGACCTGCTGGCGCGCGACCGGCGGGTCTTTGAGTTTGCGAAAGCGCACGCGATTCCCGTGGCGTGGGTGCTCGCCGGCGGTTACACGAGCGACGTGAGCAAAGTCGTCCGCGTGCATCTGAATACCTGCCGCGCCTGGCGCGAAATTTATGGCGAGTGAACCGCGCCGCAGTCCCGGAGATTTGTCGGTCGTCCTGCCGGAGATCGCGCCGGGCGATGTTGGCGCGGCGGTGGATGCCGCGGTCGCGGCGGCGGGCGGGTGGGCGCGCACGCCTTTGGCGGCGCGGATCGCGCGGTTGCGGACCGCGCAGCGGGCGCTCGCGGCGGCGCAGGAGGAACTGGCGCGCGGGATCGCGCTGGAAACCGGCAAGCCGATCACCGAAGCGCTCGGCGAGGTGGGCGCGGTCGTGGCGAAGATCGACCTGACGATGGCCGATGCGGAGCGCTGGCTGGCGGAGGAGACGAATCTCGGCGGGCCGCATCCCGCCTTGGTTCGCCGACGTTCGCGCGGGCCGGCGGCGGTGGTGGGTCCGTTCAATTTCCCGCTGCATCTCGGGCACGGTGCGAACGTCGCGCACCTGCTCGCCGGCAACCCCGTGATCTTCAAACCGTCGCCGCTCGCGGCGGGCGTGGCCGCGCGTTATGGCGAGCTGATGTCGCCCGCGTTTCCGCCCGGCGTTTTCCAAGTCGTGCAGGGCGGCGGCGCGGAAGGCGAACGGCTGTGCCTCGATCCGCGCGTGCGCTCGGTTTGTTTCACCGGTTCCGTCGCCGTGGGCCAGGCGCTGGCCCGCGCGCTCGCGGACGATTTTTCCAAAGACCTCGCGCTCGAACTCGGCGGCAGTAACGCGCTCCTCGTCTGCGCCGATGCCGACCTCGACAAAGCCGCGACCGCCGCCGCGGAAGGCGCGTGCCTCACCGCCGGCCAGCGCTGCAACGCGACCAGCCGCGTGATCGTCGAGCGCCCCGTCGCCGCGGAATTCCAGCGCCGTTTTCTCGACGCCCTCGCCATTTTCCAGCCCGGCGACCCGCTGCTCCCGACGACCAAGCTCGGCCCCGTGATCAGCGCTGCCGCCGCCGCCCGCTACGCGCGCCTGCTCGCGGAGACGCCCGGTGCGTGGCTGCTGCGCGGCGCACTCGTCCCCGAGGTCGCCGGGAAGCGCGGGCACTACGTTCGCCCCGCCGTGGTCCTGCGCGCGGACGACGGCGCGAACGACGCGGAGTGCTTCGTCCCGCTCGTCAGCCTCTTCATCGCCGACGATCTCGACGCCGCCGTGCGTCTGCAAAGCGCCCCGCCCTTCGGCCTCACCGCGTCCGTCTTCACCCGCTCGGTGGCGACCTTCCGCGCGCTCGGCGAGCGCCTCG
>JAYWEB010000174.1:0-4648 GCA_043779575.1 Chthoniobacter sp.
CCATTCCCGCCCGCCTTCGCCCACCGGGAATTGCGTTCAGAATGACCGTGTTTTTTCAAACGGAGCCACTACCCCGCGCCAGGCTACTTTGCGCGCGACAAGCCGCGCGGCTTTCGCCAGCTTTCCGCCCGCAAAAAATGCCCGCCCAACCGTCTCCCGCCACCACCCGCCGCGCGCCCGGCTGGCTGGGCGTGGTGGGCATCGCGGTGGCCATTCTGGGCGTGCCGGCGCTGCTCGATCAAAAGCCGCTCCCGCGCAAACCCTTCGACGACCAGCCGGTCCGCCTGCTGAACGAGACCCGGCCCCAGTGCGTATTGCTCGGCGATTCGATGCTGGAGTCGCGCATCGACGAAGCCGTGCTCAACACCGTGGCGGATCGTTCGTGCGCGGTGCAGGCACGGCAGGGGACGAGCAGTGCGGTGTGGTTTTTGATGCTGAAAAACGTCATCGCCGCGCAGCCGCATCCGCCGGGCACGGTGATCGTCTTTTTCCGCAACCGGCAACTCACGCTGCCGGCCCACCGCGCGACCGGCGCGCACCGTGCGCGGCTGGAGCCGGTGATGCACGCGCAGGAGCCGTTGGCGGAGGAGTTGATCGGGGCGGAGATGCGGCGGCGGACGCCGTGGCCGGATCGTGCGTCGCAGGCGGCGTATCCCGTGCAGCGGCGGCGGGACTTTTGGCGGGAGCGCGTGCAGGCATGGGCGCTGGACCTCGTGGCGAGCAGCCGGGAATACACGGGCATCCGCACGGCGGCGCGCGACATTTTCAGCACGAAAAATCTGCGCGGCGACCAGCCGCAGGACGAAGCGCAGGAGGAAGGAAAGATCGGCCTCGACGAACCCGATCACGAATTCGCGGCCGCGGTGGAGCAGTCCTTCCTGCCGCCGATGCTCCGGCTGGCGCAGGCCAAAGGCATCCGGCTGGTTTTTTTCCGCGTGAAAAAACGGCCGTCTGACAGCGGAGCGCTGGCCGACGAGAGCGGCACCGCGCCGGCCTACCATGCGGCCTTGCGGAGCTATCTGGAAAAGGCGGGCGCGATCCTCATTGATGAATCGCGCGATCCCGATGTGACCCTCGATTTCTACGGCTCGGGCGACCACGTGAAGCCCGCGATGGAAAAAACCTACACCGAGATGTTCTGGCGCAAGGTCCGCCCGACCCTCCCAACCCCAGCCCGATGATTTTTCACAGCCTCAACTACCTCATCTTTTTCGCCGTCATCCTCGGGCTCTACTGGAGCGTGCCGGCGCGCTGGCGGAATCTGCTGCTCATCCCGGCGAGCCTCATTTTCTACGGCTGGAATCATCCGTGGTTCCTCCTGCCCTTCGCCGCGACCACGGTCATTGATTACTTCGTCGCGCGCGGGATCGAGGCTGCGCCCGCGCGGAGCCGGCGGCTGGTCACGGTCAGCGTGGTCAGCAATCTCGGGCTGCTCGGCGTCTTCAAGTACTACAATTTCTTCACCGCGAATGTCTCCACGCTGCTCGATGCGCTGCACCTGCATGTGCCGCTCCCGGTGCTCCAGGTGGTGCTGCCGGCGGGCATTTCGTTCTACACATTTCAGAGCATCGGCTACGTGGTGGATGTCGCGCGCGGGCATGTCCGCGCGTGCCGGAGCTTTCGCGATTACGTGCTCTTCGTGGCGTTCTTTCCGCAGCTCGTCGCCGGGCCGATTCAGCGCGCCGGCCACCTGATCGCGCAGATTCAGCGGCCGCGGACGCTCACCCCGGCGAGCGCGGCGGAGGCCATCTTTCTGCTCGTCTGGGGCTTTTTCAAAAAGGTCGTCATCGCGGACAATGTCGCCATCACGGCGAACAAGGTCTTCTCCATTCAGGACCCGTCGTTCCCGATTCTGTGGACCGGGGTGCTGGCGTTTTGCATCCAGATTTTCGCGGACTTTTCCGCCTACACCGACATCGCCCGCGGCAGCGCGCGGCTGCTCGGGTTCGACCTGTCGCCGAACTTCAACCACCCGTATCTCGCGGAGTCGCCGTCGGATTTCTGGCGCCGCTGGCACATCTCGCTGTCGGCCTGGATTCGCGATTACATCTTCATCCCGCTCGGCGGCTCCCGCGGCGGCGAGGCGCGGACGATTCTGAATCTGACGATCGTCTTTCTGTTGACCGGCCTGTGGCACGGGGCGTCGTGGAATTACGTGCTCTGGGGGCTGTACTACGCGCTGCTCACGATCATCTACCGGCTGGCCGATGCGGTGGTGCCCGCCGGCATCCAGCGGCTGCCGGGGCTGCGCGCGGGAAAAATCGTGCTGATGTTTGTGCTCACAAACGTCGGGTGGCTGATCTTTCGCGAGCAAAACGTGGGGCGCATCTGGCACGCGCTCACGCTGCACCCGGGGGCGACGCCGGCCGGCGAGTGGCAGGTGGCGGGCTACCTCGCGGTGACGGTCCTGCTCTTCGCCAGTCCGCTGGTCCTGCACACCGTGTGGGACGTGCTGCTCCGCGAGCGGCTCGCCCGGCTGAGTCTGTGGGCCAGGATGGATTGGTTGGTGGGAACGGCGGTGTCCGTCGCGCTTTTCACCGGCATCCTCGTCCTGCGGAGCAACACCTCGCAGGACTTCATTTACTTCCAGTTCTGAGCCGCGCCGCGGCGGGCTCAGGAGGCGTGTCCGGCGTCGCCGTGACCGTCGTCTTCCACATCCACGGTCCGCACGCGTTTGGCCATGCGGGTGGCTTCGACTTGCACGCGAAACTTGTCCGGCAGCGCGAGGTCTTTGGCCACGCAGTCGAGGATGATGCACGGGCTGGAGGTGTCCGCGGTCATGAGGTGGATGTTTTCCAGCCCGAAGAGGCGGATCCAAAACGGCTGCGTGACCTGCAAATCGCGGACGCGGTAAAGCTCCAGCGTGTCCTTGGTTTTGCTCAGAATCCCGCGCTCGGTGATGAGGCGCTCGGTGGTGAGTTCGTAAGTCGTCGTTTTCACCACGAGCCAGCGATAGATGGCCCACGGAATCGGGACGACGAGGAGGCACGAGACAAACGGCCAGAAATTTTTGACCTGCGAGGAGGTGCCGCGCCAGAGGGATTGTTCAGACATGGCGGCGAGATTACGCAGCCCCGGCCCCGCGTGCAAGACGCACGCCCGAGGGGTGCGGTGTGGCTGGCAAACCCTGCCCCTCATCCTGAACGGAGTTTCGCCGTGGGCGAAGGCGGGGGGCGAAACGTAGTGAAGGATCGCTGAAAGTAATGGGCGGAGGCGGTCTGGTGAGATACGCGCGCCATCAGTCCCGCCGCCTCCGCCCGCGAATAATTAGAGATCCTTCGACTCCGTTCCCGTCCGCCTTCGCCCACCGGGAACTCCGCTCAGGATGACCGGGTTTCTATTTCCGCCACCCCGCGAAACTACGCCGCGTCCTTGTCCTGCTTCTTGCGGATGAGCGGGGCCTTTTTGCCCTCGACCACGGCGCGGTTGATGGTCACGTCGGCGATGTCCTCGCGGCTCGGGATCTCATACATGAGGTCGAGCATGATGCGCTCGAGCATGGAGCGCAGGGCGCGGGCGCCGGTGCCTTTGGTCACGGCCTGCTCGGCGAGGGCGCGGAGGGCGTCCTTGGTCACGGTCAGGCTCACGCCTTCGAGCGCGAGCAGTTTGGAGAACTGCTTGACCATCGCGTTCTTCGTGTCGGTGAGGATCATCACCAGTTCGTCCTCGGAAAGCTGATCGAGCGCGGTGACGACGGGGAGGCGGCCGACAAACTCGGGGATCATCCCGAAGCCGAGCAGGTCTTCCGGTTCGGTAAAGCGGATGGCCTCGCTCGACGGAATCTCGGCGGCATTGGCTTCCTGGGCGGTGACGCCGAAGCCGAGCACTTTTTTGCCCATCCGCTTCTGGATCATTTTGTCGAGGCCGACAAACGCGCCGCCGCAGATGAAGAGGATCTTTTCCGTGCTCACTTGGATGTATTCCTGATGCGGATGCTTGCGTCCGCCCTGGGGCGGGACGTTGCAGGTGGTGCCTTCGAGGATTTTCAGCAGCGCCTGCTGCACGCCTTCGCCGCTCACGTCGCGGGTGATGGAGACGTTGTCCGTTTTGCGCCCGATCTTGTCGATTTCGTCGATGTACACGATGCCGATCTCGGCGCGCTTCACGTCGTAGTCGCTGGCCTGGAGCAGGCGCAAGATGATGTTTTCCACGTCCTCGCCCACGTAGCCGGCCTCGGTGAGCGTGGTGGCGTCGGCGATGGTAAAAGGCACATCAATGATGCGCGCGAGGGTGCGGGCGAGGAGCGTCTTGCCACTGCCGGTGGGGCCGATCAGGAGGACGTTGCTTTTCTCGATCTCCACGTCGGCGAACGGGTCCATCTGCAAGGCGCTGCCGGACGCGGGGGCGCCGTTGTGGAGGATGCGCTTGTAGTGGTTGTGGACGGCGACGCTGAGGGTCTTTTTCGCGCGGTCTTGGCCGATGACGTACTGGTCGAGCTGCCGGCGGATGTCCATCGGCTTGGGGACGCGCAGGGTGGTCGAGTGCTTGCGCGCGTCGTCGTTCAGCTCCTTGTCGAGGATGCCTTTGCAGACATTGATGCAGCTATCGCAAATATAGACTCCCGGCCCGGCGATGAGCTTGCGGACTTCCGCGTGGCTCTTGCCGCAGAAGCTGCACATCGTGAGGTTGCTGGCTCGGGCCATTCGTG
>JAYWEB010000175.1:0-4647 GCA_043779575.1 Chthoniobacter sp.
TATCTTTTACACGCTCTTCATCGGCGGCGCGGTCTCGGCGCTCCCGGAGATTTTCAGCTCGGTGCAAAAGACGCTCGGAGCCACCCAGCGCGTGCGCGAACTGCTGCGCGAACCGGGTGAGGAAATACGAATCGCGGAGCCCGTCCCCGCGCCGCGCCTCACGGGCGCCGTCCGTTTCGAGGCCGTCCATTTCCGCTATCCGAGCCGGCCCGACCTGCCGGTGTTGCGCGGTGTTTCACTCGACGTGCGGGCCGGGGAAAAGATCGCGCTCGTCGGGCCGAGCGGGGCGGGCAAGAGCACGCTGACCGCGCTGCTCCTGCGCTTTTACGAGCCGGATGCGGGCGCGCTTTTGCTCGATGGAAAAGACGCGCGCGAACTCCCGCTCCCGGTGGTGCGCGGGAACATGGCGATCGTCCCGCAGGAGGTGCTGCTCTTCGGCGGCAGCATCCGCGAGAACATCGCCTATGGCCGCCCCGGCGCGGGCGAGGCGGACATCCGCGCCGCCGCCGAGCGCGCGCATTGCCACGAGTTCGTCGCGCGCTTTCCCGAGGGCTACGACACCCTCGTGGGCGAGCGCGGGGTGAAGCTCAGCGGCGGCCAGCGCCAACGGCTCGCCATCGCCCGCGCGCTGCTCCGCGATCCCGCCATCCTCATTCTCGACGAGGCCACCAGTTCGCTCGACAGCGAGAGCGAGGCGCTCATCCAGGCCGCGCTCGCCACGCTCCTCGCCGGGCGCACCGCCTTCATCATCGCGCACCGGCTCGCCACGGTCCGGCAGTGCGACCGCATCTGCGTTTTGGAAAACGGCGTCATCACCGAGACCGGCACGCACGCCGAACTCATGGCCGCGCCGAGCGGGACGTATCGGCGGCTGGCAGAGTTGCAATTCGGCGGCGCGGCGTAGGCCAGGCAGCGGTGCTGCCGGACGCGGGTCGGGCCGGCATCACACCCGCCGCAGCCACGCAGCGGTCGCGTATTTCGCTGCCGCCAGAGCGCGGGCGGCGGCGAGTTCGTCGGCCGTGAGTGGGCGCTGCGCCAGCGCGGTGGCAAACGCCGGCCCGAGCTGCGCGCCAAAATCCGCGGGCCGCGCCGCGCCCTGGATGCTGCCTTGATGCAGCAACCCTGCGCGCGTCCGCCGTTGTGCGGCTCCGGCGATTTTGCCTTCCGCGGCGAGGATGTCGTAGCGCGCGGGATTTTCAAAACACGCCGCGGAAACGCGGGCGCTCGCCACGGCCGTCACTCGCACCTCGGCTCCATGCGCGGCGAGCAGCGCGGCGAGGTGCTCGTGGATCACCCGATACGATTCCTCCGGCGCGCGCCGGGCGAAGGCGCAGGCGCGCGGGACGAGCAGCGTGTAGGTCACATCCGCGCCGTGGGGCACGCTGCCGCCGCCGGTCCAGCGGCGCACCATTTCGCGCCCCGGCCACGCGGCTTCCACGTCCGCCACTTTGCCGAAATACCCGAACGAAACCGCGGGCCGCGCCCAGCGATAAACGCGCAGCAGCGGGCCGGTGCAGGACGCGAGCAGCACCTCGTCCAGCGCCATGTTCAGCGCGGCGTCGTGCGGCTCGGGATCGAGCACTTCGGTGAGTTCGGCGAAGAGCATCCCGGCCACCGTAGCGGGTGCGCGCGGCGCGACAATCTTCCGCCGTTGCTTTGCGCGGACGACTCGTTAGCCTCGCCGCACTTATGGCCAAACTCGCTCTCGGCAAAGGACTCGGCGCGCTCATCAATACGCGGGTTGCGTCGCCCACGCCCGCCCTCGAAAGCGGGGAGCGGGTCCAGCTCGTGGACCTGACGCGGATCGTGCCCACGCCGCTCCAGCCGCGCACCGTTTTCCGCGACGACCATCTCGATGAACTCGTCGCCTCGATCAAAGAGCACGGGATCATCCAGCCGCTGATCGCCCGCAAGCGCGGCGACCAGTTTGAACTCATCGCCGGCGAACGCCGCTGGCGGGCGGCGCAGCGGGCGGGGCTGACGGAGGCGCCGGTCATTGTCCGCGAAGCGTCCGATCAGGACGTGCTGGAACTCGCGCTCATCGAGAACCTCCAGCGCGAAGACCTCAATCCGATCGAGGAGGCGCGCGCCTTTGCGCGGCTCGCGCATGAATTTCACCTCCGGCAGGAGGACATCGCGCAAAAAGTCGGCAAGAGCCGCGCCGCCGTGGCGAACAGCATGCGGCTGCTCGACCTGCACGAGCAAGTGCAGACGTGGCTCACGCAGGAACACATCTCCGTGGGGCACGCGAAAGTTTTGCTCTCGCTCAAAGCGCAGGACGAGCAGGCGCTGCTCGCGGAGGAGATCATCCGGCGCGGCCTGACCGTCCGCGCGGCGGAGAAACTCGTCGCCCAGCAATTCGCGCACAACGGGACGGTCAAGCCGACGCGCGGGGCCCACGCGGGCAGCGGCCCGGCGCTCGCGCCGACCTATCAGCACGTGCAAAACCGGCTGCAATCGCACCTCGCGACGCACGTCGTCCTGCATCACGGCGAAAAGCGCGGGCGCATCGAGATCGAGTATTACGGCAACGACGACCTCCAGCGTGTGCTTTCGCTCCTCGGGCTCGGCGAGGAAAGGTAACGGGTGGCTTTCGGCTTGCAAATTTCGCAGTTCAAAAGGGTCGCCGTCGTCGCGGCGCTGGTCGGATGCGGCTTGATGGGTTGCGGCAAGAAGCCGGAGAAAGCGCCCGCCGCGGTCGAGAACGTCGCGCCTGCGGTGCCGGCCAATACGCTGCCGCCGACCAAGCCGGCCAGCCGGGCGGCTGGGCCGGGACCGGTGGAAATTTGGAAAGAATTTTCCGGTGAGCGGGCCTTTGCGGAAGTGCGGAAGCAGGTCGAGATCGGACCGCGCCCGGCGGGCACGCCCGAGCTGGAGCAAGCGCGGGCGCTGATCGCGGACGGACTCCGCCGCGCCGGCTGGGAAGTCGAGCGCCAGACATTCACCCAAGAAACGCCGCGCGGACCGGTCCAGTTCGTCAACCTCATCGGGCGCTTTGCCGCCGCCGGCCAGAGTCCCGCTCCGCGCGACACGCAGCGGGCCATCGTCTGCTCGCACTACGACACGAAGCGGTTCAGCACGATCCGCTTTGTCGGGGCGAGCGACGGCGCCTCCAGCACGGGCGCGCTCATCGAACTCGCGCGCGTCCTCGCGCTCGATCCCGTGCTGGCGGCGAAAGTGGAGCTCGTTTTCTTCGACGGCGAGGAAGCGTTCGTGCAATTCACCGATCCCGATGATCCCCGCCCGGACAAGGCCGACGGTCTCTTTGGCAGCCGCTACTACGCCGGCCAACTCCGCGCGAGCGCCCGCGCCCGCCAGTTTCAGTTCGGGATTCTTTGGGACATGATCGGCGACCGCGATCTCACCATCACGCTCGAGCCCGGCTCGCCCCCGGACCTCACGCGCGCCATCCTCGCCTCCGCCGACGCGCTTGGCCTGAAGCAGCACTTCGGTCCGTACAGCCGCCCGATCCTCGACGACCACTATCCGCTCAACCGCGTGCGCATCCCGACGATCGACCTCATCGACTTCGACTACCCCGCGTGGCACACCGCCGACGACACCCTCGAACGCCTCGCTCCCGAGAGCCTGCAAAAGATTGGCGCGGTCACGCTCCACCATTTGCGCCAGGCGCTCGGGAAGTAGCTCGACGGGCGGACGGCGGAAAGCTCAGTCGCCGAGTTCCACGTTCCAGTAGGCGAGGTCCACAAAGTGCCGCCAACTCTCGTGATGCTGGCCGTCGAAAGTAATGTTGATAAACGGACGCCACTTCGGCCGCACCGGTTTGCGGATGAGCTGCATGTGGACCTGATGCGCGAGGCGGCTGCCTTTGCGGGTGTTACACGGGATGCACGAACAGACGATGTTTTCCCATGTGGTCATCCCGCCTTTGTCGCGCGGGATCACATGGTCGAGATTCAGGTCGCGCTTGTCGAAATTCCGGCCGCAATACTGGCAGGTATTCTTGTCGCGCTCGAAAATGTTGGCCCGGGTGAACTTCACCTCCTTCTTCGGCAGCCGGTCGAAAATCATCAGCACGATGATGCGCGGAATTCGGATCTTGAACGCGATGGTGTGGACCATTTCGGCCTCCGGCTCGCGGGAGGAAAAGTCGCGCCAGCTTTCGAAATCATGGGTGCGAAAGTTGTTCCCGCCGTCCGCGTTGACGACCTGCGCGTGGCCCTGGCAGATGAGCGTAAAGGCCCGCCGCACCGTGCAGACATTGATGGCCTGCCAGAGACGATTCAGGACTAGGACTTGGTGATCGAGCATAGGTGGTGACCCGCAGGGGCTCGGTGAAAGTGCGCGGAAGCTAGCGACAGGGGCGCGGGGTGTCAATCGGCGGTGCGTGACGATGGGGTGGCGCGGCGGCGGAAAAATAGACCGTCATCCTGAGCGGAGCGGAGGCTTTGCGAAGCGCAGTCGAAGGACCTCTAACTTTCAAGGTGGGGGCGAAGGCGGCGGCTGGTGGGTGGGCGATGCGGCTGCACGCGGCGTGGCGTTTTCACCCACCGCCTCCGCCCGCGAAAAGTTAGAGGTCCTTCGACTCCGCTCAGGATGACGGGAGGGGCGGCCCGCGCCGCCCCCCAAGCACCATTCACCCATCACCGATCACGTCCGCCCAACCCTCACTGCGTCGGCGGCTTC
>JAYWEB010000176.1:0-11584 GCA_043779575.1 Chthoniobacter sp.
GCCGAGGAGCTGGTGCGGATCGACGGTGAAGCCGGCCATTTCGAGCGCGGCCTGCTCGTGGCCGAGCTGGTCGAGGGCGAGGAGCACTTCGCCTTCGAGACGCTTGAGGTGCTCCATCGTGACGTAGAGGAAATTGCCGGTGCCGCAGGCGGGATCGAGCACGCGGAGTTCGCAGAGGCGGCGGTGAAATTTCTGCACTTCGGCGATGGCCTCCTTGCGTTTGCCCTGGCGGTCGAGGGTGAGGGCGGCGGCTTTGACGGCATCCCATTCCGCGCGCAGCGGCGCGATGATGGCGGGCAGGACGAGCCGCTCGACGTAGGCGCGCGGGGTGTAGTGCGCGCCGAGCTGGTGGCGCTCGACGGGATCGAGGGCGCGCACGAGCAGCGTGCCGAAGATGGCGGGCTCGACCTCGCGCCAGTCGGCGTGCGCGGCTTCGATGAGCAGCGCGAATTGGTCGTCGGTGAGTGGGAGCGCGGTGGCGTCCTCGAAGAGGCCGCCATTGAAGCGCAGGATTTTTTCGCGGAGCACGGTGGAGAAGCCGCCGGTCTGCATGCGGCTCCAGAGCTCCTCGACCATCGGGACGAATTGGGCGGTGTGGCCGTGGAGGCTTTTGAGGAGATTGAGGAAGCTGTCTTTCGGCAGCAGTTCCATGTCCTCGGCGAACATGGTGAAGAGCGCGCGCATCAAAAACGTGGCGACGGCTTCGGCGCTGTGGCCGGATTTTTCGAGCGAAGCGGCGAGCCGTCCGAGGCTCTGCGCGATCTCGCGGGTGACGCGGGCGCTGCGGCGCGCGGGATCGAGCGCCTGCGGATCGGTCCACGCGAGGCGCAGGGTCTCGCGCACGTCGGCGTCGTTGAGCTTTGCGAGGAGGATGCGGTGGCTCTGCGGATCGGGGAACGGGACGTAGGTGCCGCCGGTGCGGGTGAACTCGGAGTAGAGTTCGATGCTGTGGCCGACATCGACGATGATGAGCAGTGGCGGACGGCCTTCGCTGGCGGGCAGCGCGCGGGCGTATTGCTCGGCCTGGCCGCGGGCCTTGAGCATGGCTTCATCCCACGCCGCGCTGCCGCGCATGGCGGTGCCTTTCTTGGCGGACTTGGCCTTGGCTTTGCCCGCTTCGGAAAGAGCGGCCTCCTGCTCGCGTTTCTCGACGCCCTGCTTGGCTTCAAGGACGTAGCAACCGCGCTTGTAGAGGTCGATGCGGCCGGTGCTCGTGGAGCCGTCGGGGTGATGGAACGTGACGCTGCGCTCGAAGACGTAGGCGTTGTCGGCGTCGTCCGGCTTGGTGGCGTCGGGCTGAGGCACGCCGAGCAGGTCGCAGAGCTGGGTGAGAAAAAGCGCGTAGTTCGCACGCTCCGCCCCGCCGGAGTTTTGCCAGCGGGCGATGAAGGAGGCTGTGTCGGGAACGAAATCCACGCGCCGGATGTAGCGGGCCGGATGCGGCGTGGGAAGGCGGGAGCGCGCACCGGGCACCTACATGTAGAAGCGGTAGCGCCGGGCTGCCGACACGTCTGGCGGCAATTCGCGCATCACCCGGCGTATGGTGCGGGCAAATTATCGCGTGACCCGCGCAGAATCCGCAAGGGCCGCTCTCTTTTCTCCCCATCCGGCTATGACTTGAATGAAAAGTCACTGCGCATCGCGCCGGGGTCGTCCTACCAGCCGAGCATCCACCGCAGCAGACCCGAAGCGGACGCTCCACCGACGACCGCAAAGATGTCCCACTTCCATTTCTGCATCCCTACGAACGCGACCGCCGCGATGCCAATGCCCCACCAGTTTACCGGCCCGCCAGCCGGCACGAGCACAGGCAGGCCGAACCACACGGCGAGATTCAGCACCACACCGACCACCGCGGCGGTGATGGCGGAGAGCGCGGCGTTGAGCCGCGCGTGGTCGCGCAGGCGTTCGATGTAGGGTGCGCCGAGAAATATCCACAGAAAGCACGGGAGGAACGTCGCCCAGGTCGTCATCGCCGCGCCGAGCGTCGCGGCGACGAGCGGGGTGAACGGCGCGGGCAGTTTCCACGCGCCGACGAAGCCGACGAATTGCAGCACCATGATGAGCGGGCCGGGCGTCGTCTCCGCGAGCGCGAGGCCGTCGAGCATCTGCCCCGGCGCGAGCCACTGGTAATGCTCCACGGCTTGCTGCGAGACATACGGGAGCACGGCATACGCGCCGCCGAATGTGACCATGGCGGCTTTGCTGAAAAAGATGCCCTGCCGGAAAAGCGTGTGCCGCCAGCCGAGCAGCGCGCCGGCCAGCAGGATGGGTGTCCACCAGAGCACGAGGCAGACGGCAGAAACGCCCAGCGCGCGTCCGAGCGACGGCGCGGTATGGGTCGCGGCTTCCTCTCCAATGACGCTCCCGCCGCTGTCTCCGTCATGCCTCTTGAGGATTTGGAATTTGTCGGGCCGCACCTGGCCACCCACAAAACCGATGAGCGCCGCCGCGCCGACGATGAGCGGAAATGGAGCGCCGAGAAAAAAGATGGCCGCGAAAGCCAGCGCCGCGAGCGCCCACATGATTTCGTTTTTCAGCGCCTTGCTGCCGATGCGCAGCACCGCGGCGGCGACGATGGCGAGCACCGCCGGCTTGAGCCCGTCGAAAATCGCCGCCACCCACGCGAGCCTGCCATACGTCACATAGACAGCGCTCAACAGCCAGAGGATGAACGCGGACGGCAGCACGAAGAGCGCACCCGCGACGATGCCGCCCCAGGTGCGATGCAGCAGCCAGCCGACATAGGTGGCGAGTTGCTGCGCTTCCGGGCCGGGCAGCAGCATGCAGTAATTCAGCGCATGGAAAAAGCGCGCCTCGCTGATCCACTTTTTCTTTTCCACCAGCTCCGCGTGCATGATGGCGATTTGCCCCGCCGGCCCGCCGAAGCTGATGAATCCCAGCTTCAGCCAGAAGCGGGTGGCTTCCGCGAAGGTCGGGCGGGCCGGGGTTTGCGGAGCGCCGTCCTTCGCGCCGTTCATTGCGCGGCTGGCAGTTTGTAGAAACGAATCTCCGCGCCTTGCGCGCCGCGATGCGGGACGGCGAGGCAGAACGCGCCGAGCCTCGCGCTGAAAAACGCGGTGCGTGCTCCCGCCGCGCTGGCGATGCGGTGCGTGCGGGTGAGGCTGGCGGGCGGGGCGAAGCGGAACACGTCAATGAATCCCTCACCGCACGACGCAAGCAGGTCGCTGGTCGTGGGATCGAAAAAGAGGTCGTCCACATCGCCGCTCATCGTCGCGGCAAGGGCGAGGGTGCGTTTCATGGCGTTATCTTTTCACTTCCCGCCGTAGCTGAAATCGTCGAACAGCGTCACGCTGTCGGCCTTCGTCCAAACGCCGACTTTGCCCGCACCGGCAAAGCTCTCATCGCTCGCTTCGATGACTTTTTGACCGTCGAAAGTGACCGTGAATTGATTGCCTTTGAAGTCCACGCGCAACGTGTGCCACACGCCGGACGCGACTTTCGTCCCGATGCTTTTGAACGAAACGCGCCGCCCGCCGATGGTGTGGTAGATGGTCACGTTGTCTTCGAGCGCATTGGCCCGCGCGATGTAGTAATTGTTCGCGTCCTGCGCCCGCCAGACCACCCCGCCGGCCTGGTCTTCCTTCCCCGCGACCGGCTTGAACTTCACCTCGACGAAGCCGTCTTTCAGTGCCGTGTCGTTTTTCAAAGCCACCGGATATTCCGCTTCCCCGCTTTGTTTGAGGACGTGCGGTTTGCTCGGCGCGGTGTCGTCTTTTTCGATGCTCCATTTCGCCGTGCCGTCGCCGGTTTGCGTGCCCGTCCACTTCCCATCCCAATGCGCCGGCAACGGGCCGGGCTTGGCCTCGTCGAAATTATCCGTCGCCGCCCACGCCGCGTGAGACAGCAGGGCGGCACTGACGAGCAGCGGGGCAATCGTTTTCATGGGCTGGTCATTTGCTTTGCGTTCCGAGCGCCGATTTGACGGCTTTCGCCAGGTCGAGGGCTGGGCCTTTGCCCCAATAGTGGAGGAAGAGATAGCGCGGCTCTTCCATCGTCATGTGCTGATGAATCGCCACGATATTGATGCCTTCCGCGCGGAGCGTTTTGAGCACCGTTTGCAGTTCCGTTTCGAGCACGCAGAAGTCGCCGTCCACCATCGCGTTGTCGTCCGTGCCGGCGAACGCGGCCCAGGTATTCACGCCCATTTCTTTGCCGACCTCACAGCCGCACGGCATCTTGCTCACCCGGCCAAAGACAAACTTCGTCATGCCGTCCTTGGCGGTCGCCTTTCCGCCGAGCACCGCTTCGAGCGGAGCCGCGGTGATGCTGCTCGCGGCGGGCGCGAAGCCAGCGCCGAACATTTTTCCCGGCACCGGATTCGCAGCCCGGATTTCCTTCGCCTTGTCGAGCGCCGCCTTCACCGCCGCGCCGAGCTTTTCCACGGTGCCCTCTCCGCCGATGTGCATGAAATAAACTTTCGGGTCGTCGTAGAAAAAGTGGTTGTGCAGCGCGGTGACGCTCAGGCCCGCGTCGAGCGCCGCGCTCATCACCGGGTTGACCTCATCTTGGAAAAGCACCAGGTCGCCCATCACCATCGCCTCCGCTTTTTTCCCCGGCAGAAAACCCGCCCAGGACGTGAGGCCCATGAAGGGCGGCATCGGCCAGCCGTCCACGTTGATTTTCACGTCGTTGCGCGGCGCGCTCACTTTGAAGACGCCTTCCGCTTCATTGAGCGCGCCTTTGAGTCCGGTGGCGGTTTCGATTTTTGCCGTGTCGAGAGCGGCAAACGCCAGCGCAGGGACGAGGGCAATCAGCGGGACGAACAATCTGCTTTTCATGGATGGTGGGCTCTTTGCTGGATGTGAAGTTTCAACAGGTTGGCCATGCGGCGGTGGTGCTTGGCTCGGTGTTGCTTTCACAACCCCACCTTTCCAAGGCCTCGCCGCATAAACAACCTATTGGAACTTCACATCTAGCAAAGCCCGTCGCTGGTCAAGCCGCGCGCCCCGGAGCAGGCCGCGCCCGCTTACGATTTGAAATCGCGCGCCGAGAAAATGATCGCGCCGATCACGAAAAACGTGGCGTCGAGCCCGAGGAGATAGCCGTAGTCCTCCAGCATCTGCGGCCAAGGCCAGGGGTTGCGAAAGACATTCAGCCAGGTGCTCATGTGCGTGGTCATCATCCACGGCCGGTAGGTTTCGAAATACGGGACGAGGTGGAAAATGTAGTCCACGAAAAAGAGCGTGATGGCCGAGATCGTCGCCGCTGCGGGCTTCATGTTGCAGCAGGAGAGGAGGAAGGAAAACGTGGTGATCGTGAGCAGGCTGACCGCGAAGCAGGGCAGCGCCGCGAGGTAGCGCGCGAGCCCCGGCCCGAAGTCATAGAACGCAACCAGCCGCTGCTCGGGGATCATCAGAAACAGGCCGCCGGAGCCGCGCACGAGAGTCGCCGCGGCGAGCGCCGAGAGGCCGATGAAGATGACCAGCGTGAAGGTGTAGAGCACGCACGTCGCGTATTTCACGAGCAGCACGCGCAGCCGCGAGACGGGCCGGCAGAGCGTCATCCGCATGGTGCCGTCCTCGACTTCCTTGGCCACGAGATCGCCGCCGACCAGCGCCAGATAAAGGCCGCCGAGGAGAAAGACCGTCATCGTGAGCATGATCATCGCGACGGTGAGCCCGGAGAAATACGTGTCGAACGCGCCGCCGCTCTGCTCGATCATCCGCCGCATCCAGCGCTGCCCGCCGGGGAGCTGCCAGAGGATGAGGATAAGTGTCTCGACGCCGAGGAAAACGCCGAACCCGAGATAGGTGCGCTTGCGGGCGAAGAGCTTCCAGAGTTCGCCGCGGAGTTGGAGGAGGAAGAGGCTCATGGGGAAAGCGCAATGCTGTCATCCTGAGCGGAGTTCCGCCGTGGAAAGGCGGGGGCGGAACGCAGTCGAAGGACCTCTAACTTTTTGCGGGCGGAGGCGGCGGGTGCAGGCGCACGCATTCGTCCCACCGCCTCCGCCCACGAATAGTTAGAGGTCCTTCGACTCCGCTCCGCTCCGCTCAGGATGACGGCTTTGATACGCTCCGCGAGTTTCACGGCTGTTCCCCGTTTGTTCCGTGCTGCGTGAGCGCGAGATAGATTTGCTCCAGATTCCGCCGCTGCGGCTCGACCGCACTGACGCGCACGCCGCCCCGCACCAGCCGCGCCACGAGATCGGCGGTCGCGCAGCCGTCGTCCAGCGCGAGCACGCCCGGTCCGACCACACTCACGCCCGCGCTTTCACCCAGCAGCACCGCCGCGCGCGGCCAGTCATCCACCTCGAAGCGCACCTGCCGCCGCTCCGCGCCGAGGTCCGCCCACCGTCCGTCGAAAATCTTCCGGCCCTGGTTCAGGATGACGACGTGATCGCAGAGCTGCTCCACCTCCACGAGCAGGTGCGAGCAGAAGACCACCGTCAGCCCGCGCTCGCGGTTCAGCCGCTGGATCAGCCCGCGCATCTCGTGGATGCCCTCGGGATCGAGCCCGTTCGTCGGCTCGTCGAGCAGGATGACTTCATTCGCCGGCAGCAGCGCCTGCGCGAGCCCGAGCCGCTGCCGCATGCCCTGCGAGTAAGTGCCCACCTTGTCCCGGATGCGCACCGTCAGCCCCACGATCTCCACCGCCTCCGCGATTTGCGCCCGCGGCACGCGCGCCGAGTAGCTCGTGTAAATCTCCAGATTCCGCCACCCGCTCAGGTAGTCGTAAAACCGCGGCGCCTCAAAAATCGCGCCCGTTTTCGCCAAGGCCCGCGCCCGCTCGCGCTGCACGGACACGCCGTCGATCAGCGCCTCGCCTTCGTCTGGAAAAACCTGCCCGAGCAGGATGCCGAGCGTCGTGCTTTTCCCCGCGCCGTTGTGCCCGAGCAGGCCGAAAACCTCGCCCTTTCGCACCTCCAGCGAGAGCCCGTGCAGCGCGGGTTTGCCGCCGAAAGCTTTCTGCAAATTACGGAGTTCGATCATCTGTCGCCTGTCAGTTCCCGGTGAAAAATTTCACGTCCTTCGTCGCGTGGCCGTCGGCGTAGAGGATGTTCACCTTGTTGTCGGTGTAGGGATGGAAGCCTTCCTTGTCGGAGAGAATCGGGATGTGGCTGAGGTCATTGACGAGGCCGAGGAAATTCAGGCTGGCGAGCGCCTGGCCGTTGAGCGTGACGTTCCAGAGGTAGCTCGTGCCGGTCCGCGTCGCGAAGCCGCCCTTGTCCGCCGGGCAGGCGAAGACGCCCTTCGCCGGCGCGTATTTGTCGAGCGTGTTGTCGATCACCGGCACGTCATCGGCGAGGCTCGCGCGCGCGGTTTTGAGCGTGGGCATGGTGTTGTTGTTCTCACCGAGATAAAGCGAGAGCGCCATGCCGAGCTGCCGCAAGTTCGAGGTGCAAGCAGTCGCGCGGCCGCTCTCGATCACGCGCTGGTAGGCGGGATAGGCGAGCGCCGCGAGGATGGCGATGATGGCGAGGACGACGAGCAACTCGACGAGGGTGAAGGCGGGGGAATGGCGAATCAATGACGAAGCCCGAAGCCGCGCACACCTGCGGGCTGCCTTTCCGCCATTCGTCATTCGGGTTTCCCTCGTCATTCCGTCATTTGTCATTTGTCATTCGTCCCTCACCTCCCCTGCAGATTCTTCTGCAACTGCTCGATCAGCGGCGCGACATCCATTTTCACCGCGGCGCTGGCTTCGCTGTAAAAGGACTTGAAGCCCTGATCCATGATCTTCCTGGCGTTGGCGTCGAGCTGCTCGTCGGGCGGGCGCTCGCCTTCGCGCTTCTTCATGTCGTCGAGCGCCTGGCTGACAAAGCTCTGCCGCGTCTCGGGCGTCATCTTGTTCAGCGCCTCCATCATTTGCTTGAAGCCGGTCGGCAGCGTGAGGTCGAGAAAGCGCGCCTGCTCCTCCGGCGTGAGCGCGCGGAATAGGCCGTCGAGCCCTTTGCCCATGCGGACTCCGCGGCGGTCCTCATAGGCGAGCTGGTTCATCTGTCCCGCCAGTTTCTCGATGATCTTCGCCCGTTCGGCGGCCGACTTTCCATCGAGCGGATGCGCCGCCACGTAGCTCGCTACGGTCTCCGGCGTGACCTTCGCGCGGCGCGCAAAAAAGATCGCGCTCCCGGCGATGAGCCAGATGAGCGCGAGGGCGGCGATGAGTTTGAGCCAGGGAAGTCGCATGGGGTTGGTTGGGCGGATGGTCGCGCAGGGATACGCGCGGCGCACGCCATTCGTTGCAACAACCCGCGCGCGGTCAGCGTGCGCCGCTCCGCGCGGCGCGAACCAAAAAACGAGCCGTCATCCTGAACGAAGTTTCGCCGTGGGCGAAGGTGGGGGCGAAACGGAGTGAAGGATCGCTGAAAGTAAAGGGCGGAGGCGGTGGGCGAAAGCGCTCGCTGTGCTCCGCGCCGCCTCCGCCCATTTACAGTCAGCGATTCTTTGCTGCGTTCCGGTTCGCAAAACCTCCCGGAACTCCGCTCAGAATGACGGCGTTTTTTAGATCACAGCCCCGGCGGCTTCGGCTGGATCGGCGCGGCGAAGGCGTTCGCGCCTTTCACCCCCAGCTTGCGCTTGAAGACTTTGTCGCCGCACGTCGCGAAGAGCGTGTCGAACTCCGCCCCGCCAAACGCGAGATTCGAGACGCGGCCGTTCGGCGTGGGGAGGATGCAGTTCACGCGGCCGGCCTGGTCGCAGACCTGCACGCCCATGCGGGTGGCCACGTAGAGCCGCCCGTCGCGATCCACGCGCAGGCCGTCGGCGCCGGAGTCCTCGGCGGTGTCGGGGACGTGGAGCCAGTAGTAGCGCTGCTTGTCGGCGAGCGAGCCGTCGGGCTGGATCTGATAGCTGAAGACCCAGTGCGAGCGCGACTCCGCGACGTAGAGAAGCGACTGATCGGGAGACGCGGTGATGCCATTCGGAAATTTCAGCCCGCTATCCACGCTCTTCTTTTCGCCCTTCGCCGAAATGAACCAGACGCTCGACGGCTTCGCGGGATCGCCACTCGGCTCGGTCACGTAGATCGAACCGTCGTGCAACACCACCAGATCGTTCCCGCGAATCCCCTCGGCGATCGTGCTCGCCTGCGCCTTGTCATCGTAAGCCACGACTTTCTCCACGCCCGTCACAGCCATCATGCGCCCATCCGGCGCGAACGCCTGCCCATTCGCCTTTTTCGAATCAGCGAGGAACTCCGTCACCTTCCCGTCGAGCCCGACCCTGTAGGTCTTCGCGTTCGGGATGTCGTTGAAGAACACCTCGCCCCGCGCATTGGCGCACGGCCCCTCGGTGAACTTCCCGCCTTCCCATACGAGCTGCCACTCCTCGCCCGACAGCAGCACCTCATTGAGCATGTTGTTTTTGCTCTTGCCCGCCTTCACCGGCTCGGGCCAGCCCTTCCACAGGAAGCGCATACCGTCGGGAAAAACCGCGCCCGCGTGTTTGCTGTTGTGCGCGCCCTCGCCCCACACGTTTGCGTGCTCGTAGCCGGCGAAAGTGAGCGCGCGTTCCATCTCCTGATTCACCATCCACCAGTCGCCGGCGTAGATGTTCAGGTCGTTCGAGCCGTCCTGGAGAAAGACGCGGAGCGGCTTCGGCTCATGCTTGCGGATGAGCGTCGGGTATTCGTTGCCGCCGCGCAGACCGACGTAAGTGCCGACATTTGAGAACACGCGGCTGAAGGATTCCGGCCGCTCCCACGCCGCCGTGAACGCGCAGATCGCGCCGCTCGACGCGCCGCCGATGGCGCGGTCGTTGCCGCTTTTGCTGAGCACGATCTTCCGCCCGTCGCCCGCCGTTTTCTTTTCCACGTCGGGCAAAATTTCCTCAAGCACGAAGCGCGCGTAATCCGGCCCGAGCCCGTCGTATTCGAGGCTGCGGTTGAAGCGCGGCAGCGCGCCGTCGGCGAGCGGCGGCACTTTGCCGTGCATGATGAAAACGCCGACCGTCACCGGCATCTCGCCCTTCGCGATGAGGTTGTCGAAAACCACGGGCGCGTTGTATTGCACGCCGTCCTGGCAGACGAAAACGCACGCGGGTTTCGCCGGGTCGTATTGCTTCGGGATATAGACCCAATACTCACGCGTCGTGCCGGGGAAAATCTTCGACTCCGCGAACGTGAACTTCAGCACCTCGCCCTTCGGCACGCCGTCGTGCGGCTGCGCGTCCTCGGTCAGCGGATACTCCGTCTCCGCGCGCAGCACGGGCGCGGCGAGGGTCACGGCGAGGATGGCGAGCGGGAGGAGATTTTTCATAAGAGCGGACGCGCAGCATGTCGGGGCCGTCCGCGCAGTGGCAACTGCGGATGACTTCTTTCAGCACCCCAGCGCCGCCCGCAGCGCCGGCTCCGCGCGCTGCACGATGAGATCGATTGGCACGACATTCGGGCCGCTCTTGATGAAATTGCCGACGTGGCAATCGAAGACCGCCAGCCCGTCCGCCTCGCGGAAAAACGCCAGCGCGTCCTCATGCCCCAGCCGCACGGCGTCGATGCGGGCAAAGCCGGACGCCGCCATGAAGGCGCAGATTTCCTCCTGCGTCACGAGCCCGCCATCAATATCCGGCTGCGACGTGACGACGTGCATCCCGCGCGCTTTGTCGATGATCCCAAGCAGCCGGATGTCGTCGCCAAAAACCGTGTTCTGCCAAATCAGCCGGTCGAGATATTCCAGCGGCGTGGCGTCGCGGAGATAGGCTTTCGCGCCCGCCTCTTCGCGCTCCTCGTCGAAAAACCACTGCGCATCCGCCGCCAGCCCGAAGCGCCCGGCGTGGGTGAGTTTGATGACGCGATTCAATTCCGCATCCCGCAGAATCATGTGCTCCTGCCCTCCCGGCTGCGCGTGATCCAGATACTCCGCAGGATCGAGAGTCAGGCCACTTTCTGCGATCCAGGCGCGGAAGATTTTGGCTTGGGCGCTTCTCTGCTCGCTCGGACTGCGCGTTGAATCATCTCCGTCTGCCTCCAAAATTCTTCGGAGGTTCTGCGCGGCTGATTCAAGCGGATTTCCCGCAGCTTTTTCGGGTCGGTTTCCATGCACGGGGAGAGTGTGCCGATTTGCCGGTGAAAGCAAATGCCGAAATACGCAAGCCTCACCGCAGCGCCAGCGCCCACGCCGCGCCCAGCAGCCCGAGCGCCGCGCCCGCCGCCGCGCGCTGCACCATCGGCGAGGCGCGCTCCTTCACGCGCACCGCTTCCAGCACCAGCCCCTCCAGCATCCCGGCGAGCAGCCCGAAGCAATGCGCCATGTAGTCCACATGCCCGCCCTTTTCCCCCACCCCGAGAAACGCCAGCAACCCCAGCCCCGCGCCGAGTGGGAGCACGAGCTGCCAGCGGCTGCGCGTCTGCGGCTCGCGCCAGCGCGCGAAAAGTTCCGCGCCCACGAGGATGCCGAGCGCCCCGAAGCACGCCGTGGAGGCTCCGATCGAACCGTGCCCGTCGCCGCGGTAGCCCCACGCGTTGATGGCATTGCCGAGCGCTCCGCTGAGCACGATGGCCAGCCACGTCACGCCCGTCCCCAGCCGCGGCAGCAGGAACGCGGCGAAGAGCACCCCCGTGGCGATGTTTGCCCCGATGTGCGAGGCGTCGGCGTGCAGCGTCAGCGCCGTGACGGTGCGCCACC
>JAYWEB010000177.1:0-11553 GCA_043779575.1 Chthoniobacter sp.
ACGCGTCCGGCGCCGGCCCCTCGGAGCGCAGCGAAAGCGGTGCCGTCAACGCCAGCGCATCGAACACCGGGTCGAAGATGTGGCAGCCCATGTCGCCGAACGTGCCGGTGCCGAAGTCGAGGCGCTTGCGCCAGTTGCCGGGGTGATACCACTCCTTCCCGATGAAGGGCCGGTCGGCGCAGACGCCCAGCCACAGGTCCCAGTGGAAGCCCTCGGGAATCGGGTCGATGCGGTCGGGCATGGCGCCGTTGTCGCCCCATTTCTTGCTGCTCCAGGTGTGGACTTCGCGGACTTTGCCGATGACCCCGGTCTGGATGAGCTGCACCGCGCTGCGATACTCGGAGCCGCTGTGGATCTGGATGCCCATCTGCGTGACGCGCTTTTTTTCCGCCGCTAAAATGGTCATCGCGCGGACCTCGGCGAGGTCGTGCGCGAGCGGCTTTTGGCCATAGACGTGGAGCCCGCGCTTCAACGCCGCGAGGCCGATGGGCGCGTGCATGTGGTCGGGCGTGGAGACGTTCACGCTGTCCAGATCGGTCTCCTTTTCCAGCAGCTCGCGGAAATCCGTATAGACCCGCGCGTTGGGGAATTTCTTTTTGAAGCCGGCGAAGTTTTTCTCATCCACATCGCACCCGGCCACCACCTCCAGCGCGGGATGCTTGGCCAGGTCTTCGATGTCCGACGCCGCCATCCCCGAGCAGCCAAACGTGGCGTGGCGGATTTTCCCATTGGGCGACAGCGCGCGCGCGCCGCTGGTCACCCACGGGGCGATCATCGCCCCGAGGGCGAGTTCTTGGATAAAGGAGCGGCGCGAGCGGAGGCGGGTGGACATGCTGCCACCGTTCGCGGCGCGGGCGCGGGGTGTCAATGCGGTTTCGCACCCATGACCTTGGGAGCGAGGGAAAGAAGCAATGCGGGCGGTGAGTGCCGGGGAGCGCGCGCGTCCCGCGTGCCGGTTTTGGCGTCCCGCCAAACCGGACTTCCTGCGACTGTGCATGATGGAAGGTGGCCGATTCGCGCTCGGCAGCGTGGGAAAGTTCGCGATGGCGGGACACCCTCGCCAACACGCGGGACGCGCGTGCTCCCCGGATTTCAGGAATCGGGGCGTTGCTGGCGGGCGCGCTGGAGGCGGGTTTTCGCTGGCCGGCGGCGCGGGTGTGGGTGCATACTTGCGCGCCCGATCATCCGGCGGCGCTGGGCAACGGCCAGGCGCGCGGGATGAGCATTTTTCAAAACCGCAGCGCATGAAACAGCATCCTCCCCGGCCAAGCCCTGACGGCGCGGCGGTGGCGCGACGCGGGTGGTGGAGCGCAGCGGTGGGCGCGCTTTTTTTCAGCACCGGCCTGGCGGCGTCGGCGGTGGCGGCGGGAAATGAGGCGAGCGCGGTGCCGGTGGGGCAGATGAATTGCACGGCGTGCCATGCCGCGTCGGAGAAGCAGGCGGCGTGGCTTTTGCCGAAGACGGCGCCGGTGCTGGCGGGGCTGGAGAAAAGGGTGGGCGCGGATTGGCTGCGCAAGTGGCTGGCCGCGCCGCACGAAACGATGCCGGATCTGCTGCACGGCCTGCCCGCGGCGGAGCGCGCGGTGGCGGCGGATGAGCTGACGCATTTCCTGCTCGCGACCGGGCAGCCGGAGTTTCGGCGCGTGCCGCCGGATCGTGCGGCGGTGGCGCGGGGGGAGAGTTTGTATCACCGCATCGGCTGCGTGGCGTGCCATACGCCGCAAAAGGGTGCGCCGGACGCGGTGCCCTCGGCCCCGCTGCCGAAGATGGCAGAGAAGTGGTCGTTCGACGGGCTGCGGATGTTTCTGCTCAAGCCGCACGACTCGCGGCCATCGGGCCGGATGCCGGCGATGCACCTGACGGACGCCGAGGCCTTTGACCTCGCGCATTATCTCCTGCGCGGGACGCGGATTTTCTCGCCGCTGGAGGCCACGGTCTGGCATGAGCGGGTGCGCTCGCTGGCCGAGTTGGACACCACGGCACCGGCCAGCACCGCGCCGGTGAAAAACTTCTCGCTCGACGTGCCCGGCGTGAACCGCCGGCTGAGCATCCGCTTCGCCGGTTGGCTGCGGGTGGATCGCGCGGGCGACTACACTTTTCACCTCACCGCCGAGGGCGCGGCGCGCCTCGCGCTGGATGGGAAATGGGCGGAGGACGAGGACTGCTGGGAGCGCGAGAACACGAAGATCCAAACCGTGCAGCGGCTCGAAACGGGTTGGCACGAGTTGAAGGTGGACTTTGTGAAGCGCGGGGGGAATCCGTCGAAGCTCGATGTGGAATGGGAGGGACCGGGCGTGGCGCGGGAGGCGATCCCAGCGTCGCGGCTGCGCGCGGAGCGGGACTTGGAGCCCTCGCCGGAGCCTGCGGCGTTTGTCGTGGATAAAGCGAAGGCGGAAAGCGGGCGCGCGCGTTTTGCGGAGCTGAACTGCGCGGCGTGCCACGAGGCGCAAGTTTCCGCGAAGCCCGCGCCCGCGCTCGCCGCGCTGGACACCGCGCGGGGATGTCTGGCGGAAAAACCCGCGCCGAAGGTGCCGGACTTTCACCTCACGCCCGCGCAACGCGAAGCCTTGCGCGCGTCGCTGGCGCTGCTGAATCGCGCGGACCTCGCCGCGCCCACGCCGGCGCAGCGCGTGGCGCACACGATGGCGTCGTTCAATTGCTCCGCGTGCCACGCGCGGGATGGCGTGGGCGGCGTGCCGCGCGAGCGCGACGGCTTTTTCACGTCCAACGTGGACGACCTCGGCGACGAAGGCCGCATCCCGCCGAAGCTCGACGGCGTGGGGGACAAGCTTCAGCCGGCATGGCTCGCCAAGGTGCTGGCGGAGGGCGCGAGCGTGCGCCCGTATCTTAATACGCGGATGCCGCAATTCGGCGCGGTGCCGGTGGGGCAGCTTGCGGAGTTGTTCGTCGCGCTCGACCGCCACGCGCAGCCGATCAAGCCCGCGACCGATCCGCGCGACGCGCTGCTGGAAGCGGGGCGCAAGCTGACCGGCACGGACGGGCTTTCGTGCATCGGGTGTCATCGTTTCAACAAGCAGCCCGCGCACGCGCTGCAGGTGCTCGACCTCACGACCACGCCGGGGCGGCTGAATGAAGATTGGTTCCGCCAGTTTCTCCGCGACCCGAATCGCTTTCATCCCGGCACGCGGATGCCCGCGCTCTGGCCCGGCGGACGCAGCGCGTTTCCCGCCTTGCTCGGCGGCGACACCGACCGGCAGTTCGCGGCGCTGTGGACGTATTTCGCCGAGGGCGAGCGCGCGAAGTTTCCCGAAGGGCTGAGCCGGAAAAATATGGAAATCGTGGTCGGTGGCGAAACGGTGGTGTATCGCGGAAAGCTGTGGGAGGCAGGCTTCCGGGCCATCGCGACCGGCTATCCCGGCGGGATGAACGCGGCTTTCGACGCCGAGGAAATGCGGCTCGCGCTGCTCTGGCGCGGGCGCTTTCTCGACGCCGCGCCGCACTGGAGCGTGCAGGGCATGGCGTCCATTCGCCCGCTCGGCTCGGAGGTCGTCGTCTTCCCGCACGGCCCCGCGCTCGCGGTGCTCGCCGAGGCGAACGCGCCGTGGCCCACCGAATCCAGCAAGGCCGCGGGCATGAAGTTTCGCGGCACGCAGCTCGACGCGGCCAATCGCCCGACGCTGCTCTACGCGTTCCGCGATGTGGGCGTGGAGGATTTCATCGCGCCCGCGGAAGCGCAGACCGCGCTGCACCGCACCGTGAAATTTTCCGGCCAGCCGCCGGACGGCCTGCATTTCCGCGTGGCGATGGGCCGGCTCGCGGCGGCGGGCGAAAATGTCTGGCGGCTCGAAGGCGAGTCCCGGCTCACGCTCCGCGTCGTCGGGGCGTTTCTGCGCGGCAAAGGCGACAGGCAGGAGCTGCTCGTGCCCGTTCCGCGCGATGGGAAGCAAACTCTGGAGATTGAATATGTCTGGTAAATCCACGCCGCTTTTCCTCGCCCTCGCCCTCGCGTGTGCGCCCGCCTTTGCGCAGACCAAAGTGCGGCCGAAGCAGAATCTCAACACCGACGAACTCGCGGCCTTTCGTGCGAATGAGCGCGAGCCGGATTTTTACAAAATCACCGACGTGCCGCTGCCCGTGGGCGCGGTGGCCGAGGCGGGCAGCCTGCGCGCGCTGCCCGATGGCCGGCTCGCGCTCGGCACGCGGCGCGGCGATGTCTTTCTCGCCACCGGCGCGGAGGCCACGCCGCCCGCGCCGCAGTGGAAACTTTTTGCCACCGGCCTCACGGAAGTCTTCGGCCTCGGCTGGCGCGACGGCGTGCTCTACGCCACGCAGCAGAGCGAGGTCACGCGGCTGCTCGATACCAATGGCGACGGGCGCGCGGATCGCTGCGAGACGGTGAGCGATGCGTGGGGCTGGGGCGACGAGCACGAGTTCACGTTCGGCTCGGACTTCGACAAGGACGGCGCGATCTGGACCGTCCACTGCCTGACCGGCAGCTACACCTCCGACCGTCCGTTCCGCGGCTGGGCGCTGCGGCATTTTCCCGACGGGCGCTGGGAGGCGATGGGCAGCGGCTTGCGCAGTCCCGGCGGCGTGGCTTTCAACGCGGTGGGCGATGCATTTTACACCGAGAACCAGGGGCCGTGGAATGGCTCGTGTTCACTGAAGCATCTGCGGCCCGGCGGCTTCAACGGCCATCCCGCCGGCAACTCCTGGTACAGCCTCGCGCCGAAAATGAGCCCGCGCCCCGCCGAGCCGACAAACACCGAGGACTCGCGCTACTACCTCGACACCGCGCGCATCCCGCAGCTCGTCCCGCCCGCGATCATCTTCCCCTACAAAAAAATGGGCCAGTGCGCGACGGCCATCATGCTCGACAAATCGGGCGGCAAGTTCGGGCCGTTCGCCGGGCAGTTCTTCGTCGCGGACTACACGTTGAGCATGGTCATGCGCGCGGATTTGGAAAAGGTAAACGGCGTCTATCAGGGCGCGTGTTTTCCGTTCCGGCAGGGCTTCGCGACCGGCCTCATCGGCGGCGTGCTCACCGAGCGCGGGCAGCTTTTCACCGGCGGCAGCAAGCGCGGCTGGCCCGTGCGCGGCCTCGCGGAGAGCGCGCTGCAACGGCTCGACTGGACGGGCAAGGTGCCATTCGAGATCCTCACGATGCACGCGCGGCCCGATGGCTTCGAGCTGCGCTTCACCGCGCCCGTGGACGCCGCCACCGCCGCGAATCCCGCCAGCTACACGCTGGAGACTTTCACGCATCACTATCACGAGGAATACGGCAGCCCGGAGATCGAGCAGGCCGACCGGAGCATCACCTCCGCCACCGTCAGCGCCGACGGCCTCGGCGTCCGCCTCACCGTGGACACACTCATCCGCGGCCACGTCCACGAACTCCACCTCCCCGGCGTGCGCGACCGCGCCGGCCAGCCGCTCCTGCACGACGCGGCGTATTACACCCTGAACCAAATCCCGCAGCCGTGAGCGGACTGGCGAGAGACGCTGGTTCGCCGGTTTCGAGCCCGCCCGACTTTCCGATTGCGGCAGTCGCTCCCGCCGCTAAAACTCCGCTGCTGATTGGTGTCCTGTTTCCGGCGAAGTAGCACAACCGGCGGAACACCATCCCAGCCCGCGGCCCATTGCGGCTGCCCTACTTTCTCAGCCGGTGTGGTGAAATGGCAGACACAACGGACTTAAAATCCGTTGGCGCGAAAGCGCCGTGCGGGTTCGAGTCCCGCCACCGGTAGCGCGGCGCGCGGTCAGTCGCGCCGCGAGAGGATCGAGGCGAGGCGGATGAAGAGATTGATGATGTCGAGGTAGAGCGCGATGCAGACGTCCACGGCGTTGTCCAGGGTCTTCGGGATGCTCTGCGCGCGGGCGTAGTCGTAGGCGATGTAGAGCGAGAAGATGCCCGCCGCGCAGTAGTCCACGATGCCGAAGCCGCGCGGGAAAAAGAACATCTGCACGAGGCTGACCACGACCAACGCGAGGAGGCTGAAGAAAAGTGCGCGCCCGATTTTCGCAAAGAACGCGGGGAAGACCGTGCCGCAGGCCATCATGCCGGCGGTCACGCCGCCGGTGAGAAAGAGCGTGTTTTGCAGCACCTGCGGGCTGAGCCGGTTGACGAACGGCCCGAGCATCACGCCCGTCGGCACGACCACGAGATGATAGCCGAGCAGGCTGAGCAAAGGATTCTGCGACCGCGACAGCGCGAAGCCGGCGAGGGACGAAACGAAATACCCGATCATCAGCGGCCAGCCGAACTGGATATTGGCGCATTGGTGCTGGATGACCCCCGTGAGGAAGAAACCCCACAGCAGCACGGCCCCGATGACGAAGTTGTAAAGCGAGGCACTGATCTCATTGCCAGCGCTGTTCGCGCGATCGAAGACGTCGGATTTGAGCATAGGAGTGCGCACGAAATGCCACGCTTTGCGCGGAGCCGCAACCGTCATCACAGGCGCGGGCTTGACCCGCCGATGCGTGCGGCTCAAAACCTCCCGCACCATGCGCGCCATCCGCTTTCCACGCATCGCCCTCGGGCTGTTTCTCGCCGCCTTCGCCGCAGTCATCTTCCACCCGCCCGCCCGCTGCGCGGAGACGCAGCGCCTCGATCTCGGCGGCGGGACCGCGATGGAAATTGTGAGGATCGAGCCGGGCAGTTTTTCGCAGGGTTCGCCGGCCTCCGAGGCTCAGAGGGGCGGCGACGAGACGCCGCGCACGGTCACGCTCACGCAGCCATTTTACCTCGGGAAATTTCCCGTCACCCGCGGCGAGTTCGCGCGCTTTGCCGACGAGACGCGCTACCGCACCGAGGCGGAGAGCGGCCCGTCCGGCGGCTACGGCTGGGACGGCGCGAAGCTCGCGCAGCGCCGGGAATTCACATGGCGGAATCCCGGCTTCCCGCAGACGGACACGCACCCTGTCGTCCTCGTCACCTACGCCGACGCGCACGCGTTTCTCATGTGGCTCTCGCGGAAAAGCGGGCGCACTTTCGCGCTGCCGAGCGAGGCGCAGTGGGAATACGCCTGCCGCGCGGGCGGCACCACCGCTTTTTCCGACGGGGGCAAAGGACGCAGCGCGCGCCTCGACGGCACGCAGCCCGTGGGCCAGGCGCTCAATGCGTGGGGCCTCGGCGACATGACCGGCAACGTCTGGCAATGGTGCGAGGACTGGTACGCGCCCTACGCCGGCGGCTCGCCGACCGATCCGCTCCAGACGCAATCCAACCTCTCCGACAAACCGCGCCGCGTCATCCGCGGCGGCTCGTGGCTGCGCGATGCCGCCGCGCTCCGCAGCGCCGCGCGCTACCGCAATGACGCCGCCAGCCGCAATGCCGACAACGGCTTCCGCGTGATGACCTTCGACGCCGAGCCGACCGCGAATCAAGCGCCCAAACCCGCCGCCGACCGACAGCGCGTGATCGCGCCGGTGCAGAACGCGGCCCCCGACCGCATCGTTCCGATCGCGCCGCCGGTCACACAGCCGGCGCATTTCAGCTCCGAAAGTGCGCCGTTTCCATCCGCGCGGCGCGGCTTTCCGTTCATCGGTCTGCTCTTTGGCGGGGTGATCATTTTCATCATTCTCGCGGTCGTTGTGAGCATCATCCGCGCGATTGCAAAATCCGGCGCGACCGGCCTGATGCCGGGAAATCTCGGCCCCACCGGCAACGGAGGGGCGCTGCGCACGCGCATTGCGGACGACGGATTTTGGATCGAGTCCGCATCGCTGCCCGTGGGCACGGTGCTGGAATGCCGCTTCTCGGCGGGCGGAAAGCAGAACCAAATCAACGTCACTTTTCAGGGTGCGGCGGGCGGGCAGTTCGTCTTCACGGGTAGCCGTCCGTCGAACGTCGTCGTGGCTGTGCTGCCGGGAGGCGGTCCGACGGGAGGCGGTTCGTTCGGAGGCGGAAGCATCGGCGGCTCATCGCTCGGTCGCGCCGCCGGGATGATGACCGGCATGCACCAGCCGCCGCTGCATGATGACGATGATCGCGAGCGCTTCCGCAGCCATCCGCCGGCGTATTGAGCGATGCCGATCCGCGGCCTCGTCTTCGGCCTCGCGCCCGGCGATTTCCATCGCGCTGGGCGCACGGAACGCTCGCTCGCCGCGGCGGGCATCGCCGTCGGGCGCGAACCCGCGCTGACCGTCGAGGCGCTTGTTTGCAGGCTGCGCGAGGCATCCGGCCCGCTGCTCCTCGCCCGCGCCGGTGCGTGGCTCGCCGGGTCCGCGCCGCTTGCGTCCATTCCGCGCAGCGCCACGGGCCGCCCGCTCATCGCCCTCGGCGCGCTCCTGCACGACGAAAAATGGACGCGCCATCTCGCCCGCTGCGGCGGCGATCTGCAGCGCCGCGCATGGCTGCCGCGCGCGCTGCCGGAGCCGGGCTGCGTCTATTTGGAAAACGAAGCGCTGACCGCGTTCGCGACCTTGCTGGAAAACGGGCACCCGCCCGCCGGGGCGCTCCAGCGCTTGATCCGCGAGCGCCGCTTCCGCGCGGTGCATCTCGCGGCGCTCGACGCGCATCACGATCCCGCGCTGCGCGTACTCCAGCTCGTGACCACCATCCAGATCGGCGGAGCCGAGCGCGTGACGCTCGATCTCGCCGCCGAACTCCCGCGCCTTGGCGTCCGCGTTGGCGTCGCCGCCTTTGGTCGTCCCACGCGTCTCGCCTTTCCCGAGCCCGCGCATTTCGCCGATCTCTCCGATGTGCCGAACACGCCCGAAGATCGCGCCGACGCGGTGGCGGAAGTTGCGCGCGAGTTCGGCGCGGATCTCGTCCACGCGCACCTCATTCGCGCCGCCGAGGCCCGTGCCATCAGAGCCCGCGGGCTGCCGCTCGCGATGACACTGCACAACATGCCGCCCGCCTGGCCCGCCGGGCTCGCCGGGGCCGATGACGTCGCCGATTTCCTTTTCACATGCTCACGTGCCGTTGAAAGCGCGTTGCCGGTGATTCGGCGAGGATGCCTGCCCGGCATTCCCGCGCGCACCGTCTGGAATGGCATCGACGCCAAACCCTTTGCACCCACCTCCGCGTTGCAAGCCGCCGCCGCGGCGTGGCGTACGGCACGCGGATGGAGCGCGGAGGATTTCATCATCGCGGCAGTCGCCAACCCGCGCCCGCAAAAGCGGCTGCACCTGATGCCGGAAATTCTCCGCGAGCTGCAAACCCTGCTGCCATCGGGCACGGCGCGGCTCGTCTTCGTCGGCGCGCAGGCGGAGGGCAGCGCGGAGGCACGGGCCGCGGTGGCGCAAATCGAGGACGCCATCGCGCGCTGCGGTGTCGCCGGTCATGTGCATTGGAGTGGAGGCATCGCGGATGTCGCCACGATTCTCGCCGCGAGCGATGCGCTCGTTTCCACCAGTGCCTACGAGGGCCTGAGCCTCGCGCATCTCGAAGCGCTGGCCGCGGGCGTGCCCGTCGTCGCCACGGATGTCGGCGGCACCGCGGAGATCGCCAGCCCGGCCCTTCATCTCGTGCCGCCGAATGCCACACCATGCGCCTTTGCGGCGATCCTTGCGACGCTCGCACACTCACCGATGCGCGATGCACTCGCGCTTCCGTCCAGCTTCACGCGCCTGCGGATGGCCGCGCGCACGCAGTCCCTGTATCCGCGCGTCATCGAGCGCGCGCGCTCCGTGCCGCCGACGGACGAGCTGTGGCTGATCGCGAATAATTTCTCCACCGGCGGCGCGCAATCGAGCGCGCGCAGGCTGCTCCTCGGCCTCGCGCAGCGCGGAGTGCGCGTGCGCGCTTTCACCGTGCAGGAGGAGCCCGCGCATCCCACGCCGGGCCGCGCCGCGCTGCTGCGCGCGGGGATTCCGGTCATCGCGGTTCCGCCGCCGGAGCGGCTCGATGCGGTGGAAGCCGCCGCGCGCATTCTCAATCACGCCGCCGCCGCGCCACCGCGCGCGGTGCTCTTTTGGAACCTCATCGCGAGTTGCAAAATCCTCCTCGCCGACGGCTTCACCCGTACCCCGATCTACGACGTGAGCCCCGGCGAAATGTATTTCTCCGCGCTCGCGAAATATTTTGCCGAGCCGCGGCCCGGCCTGCCCTACCTCACGCCGCGCGACTACGGCGCGCGGCTCGCGGGAGTCGTGGTGAAATATGCCGCCGAATCCGCGGCGGCGTCTGCGCTGGGTGCGCCGGTGCATGTCATCCGCAATGGCATCGCGCCGGGCGGCATGGACGCGGACAGCGACGGCACGCGCAGCAGAAAGACGTTCTTCATCGGCACCGCCGCACGGCTTTCACCGGACAAGCGGCTCGAAGACTTGCTCGACGTTTTTCGGCTCGCGCTCCCACGGCTGCCGCGCTGCGAGCTGCGCATCGCGGGCGGTGTGGAGCGCGGTGCGGAAACGTACGCGCGTGAGCTGCACCGCCGCGCGCGCGGGCTGCCGGTGAAGTGGTGCGGCGAGCTGCCGGGCTCCGCCGGTTTTCTCCGCGGGCTCGATCTTTTTGCGATGATCTCCGAACCCGCCGGCTGTCCCAACGCGTCGCTCGAAGCGATGGCCGCGGGCCTGCCGCTCATCGCCACGGATGTGGGCGGCGCGAGCGAGCAGGTGCGTGATGGGATCACCGGCCGGCTTACGCCGCGCGGCGATGCGCGAGCCTTAGCCGAGGCGCTCGCGGAACTCGCGCACGATGCGGAAATGCGCGCGCGTTTCGGCGCAGCCGCGCTGGCGCATGTGAGGGAGGAATTCTCACTCGAACGGATGATCGAGAATTACCGCGGCCTGATTTTTGGCGAAGCGGTGGAAGAAGCAGACTACCGATCCGGCGCGGGCAAAAATGGCCGGATGACTTCGGTCCAAATTTTGTAGCCCTGGGCATCATCTGGCACAAACTGCAGCCGCTGCTCGCCCCGCCACCTCCTGCACCACCCTTGCCGCGGAAGCGCATCGGCTTCCAACCCTGACCCGCCATGCCCCGTCCGCATCAGGAAACCTACGACCTCACCGACGCCGAGAAGCGCGACCTCATCAAGCTCATCGAGCAGGGCAAGCCGCTCCCGGAGAAATACCGCCTCCTCCTCTTCGCCGACAAACGCGAGGTCGAACTCGTCTGGAACGGCAAGTCCCGCGAAGTCTGCACCGCCATCCTCCCCTTCCAGACCCTCGAACACATTGACGAGCCCCGGAAAGAACAACGCGACCAGGAGGAACTCGGGTGCGACATCGGCGGACGGCAGATCAAGGGCTGGACCAACAAACTCATCTGGGGTGACAACAAGCTCATCCTCTCCTCCCTCAAGGCCGGCGTACTCCGCCGCCAGATCGAAGACGCTGGCTGGCGCAAGTCCATTTCCAGAATTTGTAGCAACATATACTCGCTTTCAGGTATATACGGATAGATTTAGTTACAAATCGAATATGGACCCTATCAAAAACCCATTTGCTCCCGGTGCCGGGTCGCCACCTCCTGAACTCGTTGGGCGCGACCCCATCCTCGCCCAAGCCCGTGTGCTCCTCGGTCGCGTGAAGCAACGGAAATCCGAGAAAAGCATATTGCTCACCGGCCTTCGTGGAGTGGGAAAAACCGTTTTGCTCAACGAAATCGAGCGCATAGCGAAGTCGGAAGAGTAT
>JAYWEB010000178.1:0-11553 GCA_043779575.1 Chthoniobacter sp.
TCTGCAACCACTACCGCGGCGCGGGCTCGTCGCCGATCGTGTGGGGCGATCTGCTGATCATGAATTTCGACGGGAGCGACGCGCAGTTCCTCGTGGCGCTCGACAAAAAAACCGGCAAGACCGTGTGGCAGACGCCGCGCTCGATTGACTTCCAGGATCTCGGCGCGGACGGCAAACCCAAGGACGAGGGCGATTATCGCAAGGCTTTCTCCACGCCGACGGTCGTCGAGCAGGGCGGCGTGGCGACGCTCGTGAGCAGCGGGGCCAAGGCGCACTACGGCTACGACCCGAAGACCGGCCGGGAGCTGTGGCGCTTTGAAGAGCGCGGCAATCACAGCGCCGCCACGCGCCCGGTCGCGGGCTTCGGCATGGTCTTCATCGCCGCCGGCTACTCGCAGGGCCAGGTGCTCGCGATCAAGCTCGGCGGCAGCGGCCTGCTCGGTGCGGATGCGCTCGCCTGGCGGCTGAAAAAATCCGCGCCCAACAAGCCCTCGCTGCTCCTGATCGGCGAGCTGCTTTACGCGATCAACGACGGCGGCATCGCGACCTGCCTCGACGCCAAAACCGGCGAAGTCGTCTGGACGCAGCGCATCGGCGGGAATTTTTCCGCCGCGCCCATCTGCGCCGACGGCCGCATTTACGCCTGCAACGAGGAGGGCAAAATCACGGCGCTCGCCACCGGGCGGGAGTTCAAAGTGCTCGGCGAAAGCCAGCTCGACGCCGGCTTCATGGCGTCGCCGGCGGTGTCGGGGAAGGCGCTCTTTCTGCGCACGCGGACGCACCTTTACCGCGTGGAGCAGTAGCGGCCTCCGCGGATCCGGCAGTGGCGCGCTCCGCGGAAATTTGCGGTTTTCGGGCGAGGTAGTGGACATGCGCCGAGCGGTTGATTTCCAACGCCTCACTCGCCCGTTCTTCCCCCCAGTGATCGAGAACGCGAATATCCGCGAACCCCTGCGCGGCGAGCTGGCGCACCTGCTCGGCCGGGTCCACGAAATACAGCACGAGTTGAAACCGGTGGGCGCTGTCCACGAGGATGGCGCGGCCCGGCTCGTCGGTTTGGGACGCGGCGCGGGCGAGATAGTTCCGGGTGCCCACCGCTGCTTCGTAGAGATTTCGCAGGATGGTCTGGGGATTTTTCCCCCAAGAATACGCCGCCGGGTGCCAGGGCTTGGGTGGCCGGACGCGCCGGTTGTGCGAGGAGAACCAGAGCAGGCCGCCCGGTTTCAAAACGTGACTGACCTGCGCGAGAATCTGCTGCCGCTCGGCATGGCTGACGTGGTCGATCCCATTAAAAGAAAAGAAGACAAGATCGAACCGGCCCTCCCCGAAAACTTCGAGCGCCCGCGCATCGCCCTGCTGGAAAGGAACGCCGGGAAACTTCGCCTGACACGCGGCGATCAGCTCGGGTGAGTAATCCACGCCGAGATAGTCGGTGGTGAGTTCCAGGAGATGCGGGGTCGTCCGTCCGCCGCCGACGCCGAGATCCAAAATCCGCCGCCCACGGACATCGTTCGCGATGCGGGCGAGGATGATTTTTTCTGAGGTGAAAAGCCGCGCGCCCGCACCCGCGTAGCAGCCCACCACCGCCGGGTCGCTGTAAGCGTTCTGGTTGGCGGCGTCCTGATTCGAAGTGAACGGTGAATCAGCAGCGGACATGGAGGCTGGCGGAGCGGCGGCGGAGCGGGTTCATTTCAGCGGAAACGCTGGCTGCTTTTCAGGCGCTGCAAAATGGGCAGCCGCCCGCCGAGGTCGGCAAGCACCCGGCGAACCCGCCGCGCGGACTCGAACAAGGGGCTGCGGCGCAGCCAGTTTTCCGAGCGAGCGCGCAGGTCGGCAATCGCCGCCCGCGCCGGCGAGGCGATGACGCGCCCCTCGGCGAGGGCGATGGCACGGCTCATCAGGCGCTGTTTGTAGAGCGCCCCGCCGAGGCCGAGGTCGATGGTGGAGAGGCCCGCGGCGCTGGCGTGCTCCGCCATTTTCAGGAGGAGAATGAGGCCCGGCGAATACTTCGCATACGCGGGATCGTAGGCGGGAAACCAATAGTGCCAGACCGTTTTCGAGCGCAACCCCAAGTGCGCGGCGATGGGTTTTTCGCCGAGCCAAAGCACGGAAAGCACGCCGGCGAAATTGTGGCCGCGCGTCGCCTGCATGGTTTCGATGACTTTGGCGACCCACGGGATGCCAAAAATATCCAGCTTCCCCGAGGCGCGGTACTGGGCGGATTTCCAGTTCATCAGGGTTTGCAGCGGGCGCGTTTCCGGCGCGTGAAACTCAAAGCGCACGGGGCCACATGCGCGCTCCAATTTCCGCAGCAAGCTGGCGGTTTTCGGAATCTGCTCCGAGCCCGCGGCCCGCCGGTCTGCGGCATATCGCTCGTAGCCCAGGGACAGGTCCATGACTGGCGATTGAGCGACTGCGCGATGATGGGGCGTGCATGGCGCTTGGGCCACCGGGAGATGATCGAACCGCCATTCGGCCAAGCCGCACGAGCGCACAATGCGGCGGGGATCCCAATCCAAACCGCGGCGCATGACGAACCCGTGGCAGTCGGAGAGCGGCCCACCGACGGGATGCCCCACGGAGAAGGCGGCTTTTTGAAAGGGAAAAAAGCCCACCCGTTCGCCGCCTCGTTCGACGACCGCGACCTGCACGTCGTCCCGCACCCGCGCCACGGCGGCGGCATATTCCGGACAGAAAAAGGGACTGGCCAGCGACGGATCGGCGTCCTGCAACGCCGTCCACGCCTTGAGATCGTCTGGCCCGAGCGCCCGCATCGGCTCGATCCGGCACGAGTCGCTATCGCCCAAACGCGGTTGGGTTGGCGGTTTCACCGCGCGCCCCGATTTTTTCCGCTCCGCTCCTGCAGAAACGAACTCAGCCCACTTTCGATCATGACCAGCGACCGCACGGCGGAATAATTGCCGCTGATGCCAAAGCGCGGCAGCCGATCCAGACGTTTCGCGTTTCTCGGAAAAAGGTTCGCCGGTCGGGTGGTCAGCATGGTCGTGAATCCGGCGCGGCGCACGATTTCGAACTCCCGCTCCTCGGCGGCATTGGAACCACCGAAAGGGTAGGCAAAATGACGGATCTCACGGCCCGTCCGCGTTTCGAGATCGCGCTTTGCCGCAGTCACTTCGACCGCGATTTCATCTTCCGTCAGGCGGTTGAGACTGTGGTGACACGCCCCGTGCGCGCCAATCGTGGCGAGTGGATCCGCCGCGAGTTCACCGACCTCCGTCCAGCTCATGGCCAACTGCCGGGTCGCAGCCAGTGGGTCCACGCCCGCGGCGTCCGCGATGCACTGGAGCAGCAGGTTTCTCGACGTCCCGAGACTCCGCACCAACTCACTCAAGCACTCCACCGCCAGATTTCTGCCGGAGTCGCTATGGCAGACAAATTCGTGAACCCGCCCTTCCCAGGAAAACCTCAGATGCGCTTTCGCCGCGACGGCGGCTTCGAGAAAGTACCACCAAATACTTTGCGAACCGGAGGCAAACCCGTTGTTCACATGCACGGCAAAGGGCATCTGAAACTCACGGAAAAGCGGCAGGGCATACTGGAGATTGTCGCGATAGCCGTCGTCGAAAGTGAACGCAACGAACCTCGGTCCGCGCGGATTTTTCAGCCGCTCCGGGATGGCGTCCAAGCCAATCGTCTCCATGCCTCGCTCCCGCACCCAGCGGAGCAGGGCGCGCAATTCCTCCGGGGTGATTTCCAAGGCCCGGTTGGCCGGCAATGGGGAATGTCCGGCCTCCGGCAACACCCGGTGCAGGACGACGATGCAACCCAAGCCGCTCCAAAATGGCCGCAGCACAGCACTCGCCGCGTGAACCGCCGCCCGGCGAAACGCGACGCCGATAGCACTCACAAACCGGCCCCCGGTCGGTTTCCCACGGCGGCGCGGACCGCCCCCCGAATGGGAGGCGTCGAGGCGACCCACTCTGGGATGCGTTCGTTCATGAAAAAATCGGAAGGGAACAAGGCGGTCTCGGTGTTCGGGAATTCAAACTGAATATCCGCGTGCTCCGCCAGTAAGAATCAACTCGCCCGCCGTCGGCTGCGCTTTCATGCGGGCGATGGCGACCGGCGGCGGAATGCCCCGACCAGCAACTCCCGCTCGTCCTTTCTCAGCACGCCATAGAAGGCGGCCGGCCCGAACACCAAGGCCTGACCGACGACGAGGGTGACGAGCCGCAGGTAGTTCGGCTCAAGGAACTGCCTGACCAGGAAAAAATAAAGCCCGAGGGGCAGGAGGCACTTTGCCACGGTGCCAAAAAGCGCATCGGCGAAGAAGGTGCGCAGCGGCACTCTCGCCACGCGGCAAACGACCAGCGGGAAGACGAAAAGGAAGTTCAGCGTCAATTCCACGGCCGTCCCCAAGGCGACACCGTTCATGCCGTAGATTTTCGCAAAGACCACACTCAGCGTCAGATTCACCACGGCGGCACCGGCGCAGATCCAAGCCAGCAGGTGGTGCTTTGACATGCCGTAGAGCAGCCCCACGCCGGGAGTCTGGGCGAGCGCGAGGGTGAAAGGGCCGGCGAGAATGAGCAGGATCGTGGTGCTGTCGCCATAGCCCGGCCCCATCCAGCGCTCAATAAAAGCGCCGCCGTAAAACGCGAGGCTCGCACCGAAGAAGACGGACACGATCGTGCTCACGCGGGTCGCGCTCAGAAAACGATCTCGCACCAAGTCGTATTCCCCCCGGCCCTGGTAGCGGCTGAAGACTGGCATGAGTTGCCCGCCCACGAGATTGCCGACCAGCTCCACGAATTGATCCATGAATCGCGCTCCGATCGAATAGTGTGTGATGAGGCTTTTTTCCCGGAGCACGCTCGCGATGACGACCAAATCGAGCTTGAAACGGATCTGCTGCGTCACCCCGAGAATGAACGAGCGCCAACTGTAATCCAGCAGCGTGCCGCGCGTGGCCTTCCGGTAAAAATCGAACCCAAGCCGCAGGGCCGGAAAGGCGCGGTAGGCAAACCGGATCGTGAGCAGATACTCGATCTCGCCGGCGAGCGCGGTGATCACCGCGAGACAGACAATCCCGTAGCCCGCGCGCAGGAAAATCCAGATGAGCAGGTTCGTGAGGATGAGCTTGGCGAGACCCGCGAAGGCGATGAGGTCGTAGCGCAAGTAGGCCTTGAGGACGCCTTGGAAAATGCGCACCGGAAACCCCACCGCCACCATTCCCCCGACGAGGAGCACGCAAGTGCGGATGACCGGGACTTCTGCGGGGTGCGATGTCAGGTGGCCGGCCAAGAACGCCAAACCCAAGGTGACCAAGAGGCACACCGCTCCGATCAGGGCGAAAAGCACCAGCGCCGTATTGACGACCGCGTGGATCTCCTCCTCGTCATTTCGCCCGGCCGCAGCGGCCACGAAACGGGCCACCGCCGAGGAAATCCCGAAGTCGAAAAGCGCATACTGGCCGATCAGCGCCGTCAGCAGGAGCCAGATTCCATAAGTCTGCACGCCGAGCGAATGAACGAGCAGCGGCGTGACGACGAACGCCAGGACCACCTGCGCGACCAGCGCGACGGTGCTCACGACCGAGCCTTTGAGCAGACTCCGTCCGATGTTCACAGGCGCCGGCTCCCCTCCGGGAGCATGCGCCTGCACCGAGCGGCACATGCGCGACTCCTAGGATTCCGGGCGTGGTCGGCAGGGGCGAACGACACGGTCAGGAGCTTCCCTTTTTGGCCTACGCGGCGGTCACGACCTCGGGCACGGCACTCGGGGCCGTGGCCGCCGCTGCGGGCCGCCGCCCCACGACGACTGTGGAAAGTCCGCTCGTCGGGAGGATCGAGTCGAGCACGCGGAAGATCGGGGTGAGCAAGCCGTAGAGCTTGAGCTGCCAGGGCTTGAGCGCTTTTTGCCCGCCCAGCGTGTTCGCGATGTACCAGGCGAAGATGCCGATTTTGTTGAAGAAAAACTGCTTCTCCACCTCCAGTCCCGCTTCCCGCATCTTGGCTTCGAGTTCGCCCTTTTCATACCGCCGGAAGTGCCCGAGCGCGCGGTCGAACTCGCTATAAAGCTTCATATTGAACGGCACGAGCACGACGATCCGGCAGCCCGCCGGCACCGTCTCCACGAGGCTCCGCAGGACGGCGCGGTCGTCTTCGATGTGTTCCAGGACGTTGAGGAAAACGACGCTGTCCGGTGCGAAGTCGCGGAGCTGTTCGTAGTCCGCGCGGGCCGTCATATCGAGCTTGCCGATTTGCAGACCGCGCTGCTCGGACCATTTGCGCTGGAGTTCCGTGAGGTAGTCGAGCCGGTAATCCGTGAGCAGCACGTGCTCGTGGCGGCGGATGTGTTTGCTCAGGTTGCCGCGCCCGACCCCGAGTTCCGCGACGCGCGCGCCGAGCCACGGCTGGACGCTTTCATACATCCATTCGTTGAACTGCGGGGCCGCCTCCATGGCGTCGAGCGTGACCTTGCCGGGGTCGGAGTAGTTGCTGGAAAACCGGTATTTGAAAATGAACCAGAGCGCCGCCGCCCCATCGCGCCAGGTGATCTTTTTGCCCTCGTCGTAGCGCCGCCCGTTGTAGCTGATCGGCACCTCAAACATCCGCAGCCGGTTGCGCGCGACCTTGGCCGCGATCTCCGGCTCGATGCCAAAGCGGTTCGACTCCAGCGGGATCGACTTCAGCGCGGAGGCCACGAACGCTTTGTAGCACGTCTCCATGTCCGTGAAGTTTGTGTCATTGAGCATGTTTGAAAGCATGGTCAGGAACCGGTTCGCCTGCGTGTGCCAGAAGTAGAGCACGCGCCGCTCTTCGCCCGCGAAACGACTCCCAAAAACCACGTCCGCCCGCCCATCGAGGATCGGTCGGAGCATGCGCGGGTAATCCCCCGGATCATACTCCAGATCGGCATCCTGAAAGATGGCGACATCGCCCGTCATCTCCGCGATGGCCCGGCGCAGGGCCGCGCCCTTTCCCTGATTCGGGTTCTGGTCGAAAGCGCGGATCTCGGGGTGCTCGGCCGCGAGTTCCTGCGCGATGCGCCAGGTGCCATCGCGGGAACCGTCATTGACGATCACGATCTCGCGCTCTAGGCCCGCCGGGAGCGGGGCCGTGCGCACCGCCTCCATCGCTGCGCGCAGGCTGTCTTCTTCGTTGTACGCAGCGACGAGGATGGAGAGTTTGCGATACTTGGTGGGCGGCGGGGGCATTGGGAGCGGAGGCGAAAATCAGCCTTTGGGTTGGACTTTGTAAAGCCTAACGGGTGCCAACTGCGGCTCCCCTCCCCTGATGATCTCGGATTCCTCCAGGAGCCTGAAACGGTCCGCGTGCCCTTCGACCACACGCTTGAGCTGGTCGTGGTGCGCGCATCGCTTGGGCTCGGGGATCGCGTCATCGAGGACGAGATACTGGATTTTTCCGCCGGTGAGAAAGGCGAGCAGCGCCGCGTCGTCGGCATACTGCGGCGCGTAACCCCCGCCGCTCCAAGTGCTGCTCGCGAGCGCTTTGCTCGCCCGCTGAATGATGTGGCCGGGGCGCGGCTCGCGCATCGCCACCTCAGCGATGAACATCCCCTCCCCGCGCGCTTCGGAGGAAACCAGCGTGACCTCATTCGGCCCCGCTTCGCGGAGCACAGCCTCGGCCAGCGGCTCGAACCCGCGGCACCCTTTTTTTTCCAACGGGATGACGGACCCGGCGACAACCAACACCCCCAGCGCCGCGACCAAACCCTGACGCCGCCACGAAGTCGTCAGCGCGACAAAACCGGCGACGGCAAACATGATCGCTGCCGGCAGGAGCGGGATCAGGTGGCGTGCCTCCAGCCCGACGGGTGCGAGCGACTGGAAAACCACCACGCTGACAACAAACGCGCCCGCCGCCGCCCAGCGACCGCGATGAGCGGAATTCGCCCGCACTTTCACGAACGCGCCGATGCCGAAAAGGAGCAGCATGGCAACGCCGAGGCCGAGGCCAAACTTCACGGCGTAGTAGGGCAGCGCCTGGGCGGTGAAATGCCACGACGGACTCGGCTCCTCCCAGCCACCCTGGCCCAGATGGCGCGTGGCCCAAGTCCACGGACCGGCCAGCACCGCGACGAGCAGCACGGCCATCCAAAGCACGGGGCGTTTGAGCAGGTGCCATCGGCCGGTGCCGAGCAGCGCCAGCGGCGCGGCCAGCGCGAGCGCGAGTCCGGTGCCTTTCGTGAGGATCGCGAGTGCGGCCAGGAGGCCAAAGCGGAGCGCGTCGCCGCGTTTCTCGCGATCCAGAAAATCTCCAAACGCGAGCACCGCGCCGAACATCAGCCCCGCGCTGAGGGTCTCGGCCATGACCATACCGTAGCCGTTGCGCGCGAGCGGAAGCGAAAGCCACAGCGCCGCTCCGAGCGCCGCCGGCCCGATGCCATATTCCTCGCGCAGCACCCGAAAGAGCTGCGTGGCCACAACCGCCGCGAGGGCGCAGAGCAGCAGCAGCAACGAAGCGCGCGACGGCGAAAAGGGCAGGGTCCACGCCGCCTGCACGAGATAGAAAAACGGCGGCCACACCCCGAGGCCGATCTTCGGATAATGCGCGTAATAGGCGTCGGCGAATTCCTTGCCGACCCGGACCGGCGCACCCTGGAAACCGCCCGCCGCATACTTCCCAGTCATCACCAGCGCATCGCGCACAAACAGCCCGGTGACATAGTGGGCGGCCTCGTCCGGGTGCGCGCCAAACTCGCTCACGTAAGCCTCGCCAGTACGCTGCCAAAAGAACGCGAGGTCAAACGCCAGCACGAAAACGATGCACGCGACGACCCACGTTCGCGGTTTTTTTAGCGCCACGCGGCGGGTGCGGTCTTCGGGTGCGGTGTTCATTTCAGAGGCTGGGTTTCAAAGCGGGCGAGCACCGCTTTGTGCTGCGATTTCGCTCCCCGCTCCGGGCGGCACTCCACCGCCCGCCAGCCGCGTCCGGCAAAGAAAAAGTCCAGCCGCAGCCACGGTCCGAAGCCGGCCACGGGATTGTGCGTGCTCCCCGGAAACGTCATACCCCAGCCACGGCCCGACGCCTTGAACGCGTCGGTCATTTCCCCCGCAAATAGATGATAGATGTAGCCGTGGTCCGCCATGTTGAAGTCGCCGCCAACGATAAACGGCAGCTTTTCATCCGCAAAGACCTGACGAAGATCGCGGGCGAGTTGGATGCGGCTGGTGAGCCATTCGCCATAGCTGCCGTAGAGCGGGTCCCGATGCGAAAGGCCCGCCAGATCACCGAGAATTCTCCGTCCGCCCATGAAGTGGGAAAGCACCCGCCGCGGGGTCGGCATGTGGACGCTATAAAACGCCACTGGCTGAGCGTTGACCACGAATTCAAACCGCGCACCGACCGGGCGGCCTTCCCCGATGGGGCCGGCGAGGAGCGCGGATTTCTGGATCGGGAAACGGCTGACGCAGGAAAACTCGCCATGCCTGGCGACGTGATAACCCGGCAGCTTCGTCTGCAAAAAATTGGCCAAGCTCGTGCCCGCGTCTTGCATCACAACAATGTCGGGCTTTTCCCGCTCGATGAACTCGGTGAACTGCGCGCGGTTGCTCTGGCCGGCGTTGAAGGTCACGGCGGTGATTGCCCCCTCCCTTCGCGCGGTCGTTCCCGACCAGCGGAAATTCATGAAGCAGAACGCGAGGACCAGGACAACCGCCAGATGCCAGAGGCACAGTCGCGGGCGAAAGACCACGCATAGCGGCGTAAGAATGAGCAGCGGCAGCAGCATGACCTGCGGCGGCGCGAAAAGCAGTAGGCTGAGCAGCCAGAGTCGCTCCCCTCCCCACTCGATCGCGACCATGAGCAAGAGAGCGCCTCCGACATAGGCCAGCGTGAGCCAGCCGAGCATTCGTCGAGCGAACTGCAACCACCGCCGCAAGGTCTGACCGGTGACTTTGAAAACTACCGGATCCGATTCCGAGGGAGCAGCGCCGGGGTTCAACTCGGTCATCGCAAGAGCGCCAGCGCGGCGGATTTCATGGAAAAATCATCCTCATTGCCCCGCTGGAGGAGGGAGATCGAGCGCACCCGGCTCAGCGGGAGTCAGCGGCAGCAGGCTCTTGCCCAGCTCGCTGTTCTTGAACATTTCGATCTCTGCCAGTGCCGGTGTGGAAATCTCCACCTCGCTCAGGGAATTGGCTTTCCGCAGGTAGTATTCCGCTTCCGCCAGACGCCGCTGAAGTTTGAAGTGCATGCCGTAGTAGGCATAGACGTTCCCGAAATTTGGATCCGCAGCGATGGCCCGCTGGAAGACCTCGTCGGCTTCCGCAAAGCGCCCCGAAAGGTCGAGCGTGCGTCCCAGCATGAGAAGCAGGCGGGTGTCCCGCGGAAACAGCTTCAGTCCTTCCTCATAGGCTTCCGCCGCCTGCTCAAACAGCGCCGCCCGCGCGACAGGATCTTCCATCCCCTTGGTGAGAAAATGGCGGGCTTCACCGAGGTAAAAATACAGATTGGGATTCTTCCGCTCATAACTGACCGCGCGCTCCGCGAGGACCCGCGCTTCCTCATAGCGCTGGTCGCGCAGAGCGCGCCGGGCCAATTCACAGTAATACTCTCCGGCCATCAGCGGCACGCCCAAGATCAGCATGACCACCCCCAGCACCGGGGCCATCCCCGGCATCCACGCCAGACGGCGGGACACTTTTTCACCATGCGATTTCTGATCCACTCTGGGAGTCGCGAGGATGGCAAAGAGCATCGCCCCAACGAGCGCATTGGCGGGCAGGTGAAAGTTAAAATCCACCACAGAATGGAGCAGCAGGGCCGCCACCCCGGACAGCGCGCCCAGCGTCAGCGCCAGCTCATTGCTGGAGGTTTGCCATTCCGCTTTCAGCTTTTCATTGACGATCTTTTTCAGCCCCCGACACCCGGTAAAGAGATGCATCCCGAGGAAACCCACGCCCAAGACCGCCCCGATAACCCCATATTCAGCCAGCAGATGGAGGTAGTCATTGTGGACAAAAATCGGGTCGCGCTGGTTCTCCGGCGCACGGAACTCCCGGCCATAGTAAAAGAACGTGCCGCTCCCCGTGCCGGCCAACGGACTCAGATTCCACTGCTGCAGCGCCGACTTCCACATGGTGAGGCGCATGTTGTTGGGTTCATAGACCGTATTCACCCGCTCGGCGATCGAGGCGCTTTTCGCCATGAAAAAGAGCGCGCCTCCCACGAGCAACGCCGTCCCCAAGACCGTCACCACGGTCACCACCCCCTGCCGGTCGGGGCGCACCCGGCGAATCACCCAGAGGCTGAACCCGCAGAAAACCACCAAACCAAACAGCACGCTCAGGTAGCCGCCCCGACTGCCGGTGAGGGCAATCCCGACGATGCACATCAGCGAACAGTATCCCCCGAGAATCCTCACCCAGTTTTGCACCCGGCCCCAGCAGCAGACGCTCAGGGTTAGGAAACACACCATTTCTAGCAGGCCGGCCAGATGGTTTGGGTAAATGTAGAACCCGCTCGCCCGCCACTCCCAATCCGAGCGAATGATCATCGGGATGAGCATGAAATTGTCCCGCTGCTTGAATTGGATAGCCCCGATCCCAACATGGACAAGAGCCAG
>JAYWEB010000179.1:0-4599 GCA_043779575.1 Chthoniobacter sp.
ATAGACGATGCCGTCGATTTTCCGGTCGGTGGAAGCCACGGCGTTCTGGAGCACGGCGCGCTCCTTCTCGTTCGTCGCCGCCCGAAGCTTGGGCACCAGCGCCAGGATTCTTTGTTTCATTTTGGCATCACATCTGGATACGGCCCGAGGAAACGCTCGCCGTTGAAGTGGATCATGTGGTCGGGGTCTTCGGCGATCCAGACTTCGGATTCCTAGGCGATGTGCGAGACGAAGGTCTGCATGGTGCGGCGATTCTCGAAGGCGGTGACGAACACGAGGCCAGCTTTGCATCCGGCGAACAGGTCTTTGAGTTCCTTGCGGCGCTTGCCATCCACCGGGCCGGCGCTGGTGACGGCTTCGATGAGCAGGAGCCAGTTCCTGGCGGTGTGGTGGACGATGACATCGGGAATCCTGGTGGTTGAATCCAAGGTGACGCCGAGCGCGTCCAGGGCTTTTGCATGGAGATGGACAAGATTTCGTCGGAGGTCGCGGATGCCGAGGACGTCCGCGCGCGGTAGGCGGTGGAAAAATGCACCTCGGAAAAGCGGTCGTAAAGCTTCTCGAAACTCCGGCGGTCACCCCGCGCGATTCGCAGCAAAAGCGCAATTTCCGCTTCGAGTTTTTCTGACGATTCAGGCTCCATGCCCGCGCAGCATGACGAAGCCGCCGCACGCCGACAATAGAAAGTGGGTCTCGGCATCCACTCCGCCGACTCAGACGAATCGCTAGCCCGACTATGTCCATCGCCATCCATTGGTTCCGCCGCGATCTGCGCATCGCCGACAACACCACACTGCATGCGGCGTGCGCCGCGCACGATCAGGTGGTGCCGGTGTTCGTGCTGAGCAAATGGCAGCGCGAGCATCATTGGTGCGGCGCGGCGCGGCAGGAGTTTCTGTGCGGTTGTCTCGCGTCGCTGGCGAAGAATCTCGAAGCGAAAGGCGGACGGCTGATCGTGCGCGATGGAGACGCTGATGCGGCGCTGGAAAAATTGATCCGCGAGACGGGCGCGACGGCGATCCACTTTGCCCGCGATCCCGATCCGTTTGGTCGCGCGATGGAGGCGCGCGTCGCGACGATGGCGGAGCGGCTCGGCGTGACGGTGCATCCGCACCAGGATCACGCGCTGCACGAACGCGACGAAGTGCTCACCGGCGGCGGCACGCCGTTCCGAGTCTTCACGTCATACTCGCGGGCGTGGCTTAAGCTCGACAAGCCCGTGCCCGGACGGACGCTCGCACGAATTTTCACGCCTCCGAAAATCGCGAGTCTCGAACTGCCGACGCTCGCGACTTGGGGGCTCACGTCGGATGCGCAGATCATCGAGCCGGGTGAAGCAGCGGCGCGCAAGCGGCTCGGGCGTTTCCTTGACGGGCCGGTCTTCGACTACGGGACGCTGCGCGATATTCCCGTGGCGGAAAATACTTCGCGGCTCTCGCAGGACTTGCGCTGGGGCCTGCTCTCGATCCGCGAAATCCACGCGCGCTCCACGGGACTCGCCGCACGCGCCACGGCTGCGCAACGCAAAAGCATCGGCATCTGGATCAATGAACTCATCTGGCGTGAATTTTACTTTCACGTCCTCTGGCACAAGCCGGAGGTTCTCGACCACGAATTCCAACCCGAGACTCGCGCGCTAAAGTGGCGGGATCACTGGCGGCCTGAGGAGCGCGCGGGCGGCGCGGAATTCCAACGCTGGTGCGCGGGGCAGACGGGATTTCCAATCGTGGATGCAGGGATGCGTCAGCTCGCCGCCACGGGCTTCATGCACAACCGCGTGCGGATGATCGTGGCGATGTTTCTGACGAAGGATCTGCACGTCTGGTGGATGCACGGTGAGAGCCACTTCATGCGCCGACTCGTGGACGGCGAAATCGCGAGCAACAACGGCGGCTGGCAGTGGAGTGCGAGCACGGGCACCGATGCCGCGCCGTATTTCCGCATCCAGAATCCGTGGTCGCAAACAAAGCGCTTCGATCCCGACGGCGACTACATCCGCCGCTGGTTGCCCGAACTGCGCGATGTGCCCGCCGCGCAACTGTGCGCTCCACCCGAAGCGCCACTTGCGAAAGGCTACCCGCTGTCGATGGTCAATCACGCCGTGGAGCGCGAGGCAGCTTTGGAAATGTTTCGCCGTGAATAGGACGCGCCACACTTCTTTCCCATGAAACGCAAAACACTCCCCATTCTCATTGCCATCGTGCTGCCCGTCGGCGTTGCGATTTTCTGGCTCATCTCCACTTCGCGCGCTGCGACGGAGACTACGGAATACAAACTTATTCGCAAAGACGGCGACCTGGAAATCCGCGAATATCCCACGCTCATCGTGGCCACCACGCCGATGAGCGACGGGGAAATGAACGGGAGCTTTGGCCAGCTCTTCCGCTTCATCACCGGCACCAACGCACAGTCGGAAAAAATCGCAATGACCACACCAGTGCTGATCGACACGGCGAAAGGCAAACGGACGATGAGCTTCGTGATGCCGAAGAAGGCTGTGGAGAAAGGTGTGCCGCAGCCGTCGGGCGAAAGCGTGAGCCTCGGCAAGATCGCTGCGGCGCGCTTCGCTGTGCTGCGCTTCGGCGGCGGGCGCACGGCGGAGCATGAGGAAAAGGCAGCCGGCAAACTCAAGGCGTGGTTGAAAGCACGGAAGATTGCGGTGAAAGGCGAACCAATCTTTGCCTACTACGATCCACCGTGGACGCCCGTATTTCTGCGACGCAATGAGGTGATGATTCAGATCCAAGCCATGCACGAGTAACTATTACAGGTGCTTGTCAACATCGCCGCACAATGAAGTGGAAATTGGTGCCCTGCTAATATTGCAATTGGCTCTCCAATAACTCTGCCGGCTTAAGAAACATCCACCCGATCCTGCGTTTGACTTCGCTTCAATTCCTCCTTCGTGAAACTGTCCGCTGCGTAGATGCCTTTGGCAACCAGCACGCTAATCATTAAGCCGAGGAAGAAAATGGTGAATAAATATTCCATTACCTAGCCACCTTTCCGAATGGTGATGCCCGTGGAGAGGATGGCCACCCGAACTCCGACCCACAGGCTGAGAATGCTTGGCACCCAAATACCCACAAAGAGACCGTATTCGTGGCTGACGAGGAACCAGAGTGATACACTCGCCAGGAAACTAACGAATGCGCCAATAAGGAAGGGATAGTCGATTTTATAAAACATGGACGTGATCGTGAATAGACGCGATAAGATGCGGGGCCGGGGCGTAAAGCTGCCGGCCCCGCACAACAAATGCCTTTAGGGAATCAGAACCGTGTCTATGACGTGAATAACCCCATTGCTGGCGGCAATGTCAGTCTTGACGACGCTGGCGCTGCCGATGGTCACCTTGCCGGCGTCCACCTTGATGGATGCTTCCTTGCCGTTCACGGTCTTGACGCTGGAGGTTTTCACATCCGCGGCCATGACTTTCGCGGCGATCACATGGTAGGTCAGGATGCCGATCAATTTTTCCTTGTTCTCGGGCTTGAGCAGGTTCTCGACTGTGCCAGCTGGGAGCTTGGCAAAGGCTTCATCGGTGGGTGCGAAAACGGTGAACGGGCCTTTGCCGTTCAAGGTATCCACCAATCCGGCGGCTTTCACCGCGGCGACGAGGGTATTGAACTGACCTGCGCCGGCGGCAACGCCAATGATGGTCTTCTCCTCGGCGGCCGATACGTTAATGGTGATGAGGGTGAGTGCCGCGGCAAAGGCTGCGGCAATGAATGATGTCTTTTTCATAGGATTACTGTTTGGAGTTATTAGTTAGTTCGCAGGGCGAGGATTCGCTTCCGCAGGATGGTGAACGCCTCACGTTCCGCGGCGGCTGCGAATTTAGTTTTGTAAATTCACCCTGCCTGCGCATCCGGGCCGCAGCGGCAGACGTTGGCGCGTCACTTGCCCGGCTGAACTCCGCAGCCTGCGCGAACCTGCCCGGCCTGGCCGCGAATCGCTTCCTTCTGCTCATCGGTCAGACGTTTTAGATTCCGCACTTGCATGACGATGCGCGGGTTCTTGGCGAGGGCCGTCTCGTGGCGCAAGAGAAAGTCCCAATACAGCGCGGTGAAGGGGCAGCCACGCGGGCCGGTGCGCTCGGCGGGATCGAAGCGGCAGCCGGTGCAGTAGTTCGACATGCGCTGAATGTATTTGCCGCTCGCGATGTAGGGCTTCGAGGCCATCACGCCGCCGTCGGCGTATTGTGACATGCCGAGGGTGTTGGGTAGCTCGACCCATTCGACGGCATCGACATAGACGGCGAGATACCACGCGTGGATTTCGCGCGGGCGGACGCCGAGCAGTAGCGAGAAGAGGCCGGTGACCATGAGCCTCTGGATGTGATGCGCGTAGCCGTGGTCGAGCGTCTGGCGGAGCGTGTGGCGCAGGCAGTTCATCTCCGTCCCGCCCGTCCAGTAGAATGGCGGGAGCGGCTGGTCGGCACCGAGTGTGTTGCGCTCGAGGTAGCCGGGCATGAAGCGCCAGTAGATGCCGCGCACAAATTCCCGCCAGCCGAGGATTTGTCGGATGAAACCTTCCACGCTCGCGATGGGCGCGCGCTTTTCGCGCCACGCGCGCTCGGCGGCGGCGAGCACTTCG
>JAYWEB010000180.1:0-4572 GCA_043779575.1 Chthoniobacter sp.
AGACTCGCGCCGCTCAGCCCGTCGAGCACGATGCGGTCGAGCGCGGTCGAGCCCGCCCCGCCGAGGCCGACGATGGCGAGCCGCAGGTCCGGCCGCGCAGCGGTGGGGCGGTTACGGTCGAGCGGAATCATCGTCTTCGGGAAGCGGCACGGGCGGTTTCAAAACATCCACATCCACAGGAAGGACAGCTTGCCGATGACGCGGGAGAACAGGCTTTTGGGCCGTTCCGGCTGGAGTGCCGCGGCGTATTTGATGAGCCCGATGGCGGCGGAATACTGCGGATTTTCAAACGCCGAAGTCGCCCCGGAAACGGCCTGGGCACAGGTCCGGTGCGCCGGCATGCCAAAAATTTCCTCGGCCAGTGAATCGATCCCCGGAATCTGGCTGCACCCGCCGGTGAGCATGATCCCGGCACCGAGATACGGGAGGTGCCCGTCCGCATCGAGCCGGCGCTTGAGCAGTTCGAAAATCTCGCGGACGCGGCAATGCACGATCGTGTTCAGCATCGCGCGCTCGATCTCGCGGCCGGCAAATCCGGTCTCGTCCTTGAGCACGATCATGTCCCCCGGAGCCGACGCCCCGACGATCGCACTCCCCTCCCCGATCTTGAGTTTTTCCGCCCTGGCCATCGGGATGCGGAGCCCGAGCGAGATGTCATTCGTGATGTGGTCGCCGCCGAGGGGCAGGCAGCCGCTTTGCTTCAGCACGCCGTCCACATAGACGATGTAATCCGTCGTGCCGCCGCCCATATCCACGACCAGCGCGCCGAGACTTTTCTGGTTTTGGTCCAGCACGACCTGCGCGGAGGCGACGGGATTGAAAACGACTTCGAGCACTTCCGGGCCGACTTCCTTCACGCAGCGGATGCTGTTTTGAATCCGGTTCGTGACGCCGTGAATGATGTGAAAATCCGCCTCGAGTTTGCGCCCGAGCAAGCCGACCGGGTTCAGCACGCCGTCCTGCCCGTCCACGTAGTAGTGCTGCAATACGGAATGCAGGAGCGAGTTGCGGCTCGGGATGCTGACCTCGCGGGCGCTCGCCTGGACCTCCTCGAAATCCTCCTCCCAGATTTCCTCGCGCTGCTCGGGCACGTTGATCGCGCCCCGGTTGTTGAAGCTTTCGATGTGCGCGCCCGAGACGCCGAGATAGACGGCGCCGATCATCACGTCGCTCTTTTCCTCAGCATCCACGAGCGCCTCCCGGATGCACTTTCCGGCGGTTTCAAAATCCACGATCTCCCCTTTCCGCACACCCCGCGAAGGAGCGGTGCCGACGCCGATGATGCGGATCGTGCCGTCATTCCGCACGTCGCCGACCACGATGCAGATTTGCGACGTGCCAATTTCCAACCCGACGATGATGTGCTCCCTACTCATCGAGGCTGAAAGGCTTTCTCAGGTGGTCCGGCGGCGAAGGCTTGCGCGCGCGCGTGGCCGGCTGGGGCTTGGCCGGCGGCGGTGCCGGCGCGCGCTTCGGCTTCACGACCGGCGTTTGTGCGCGGGGTTTGGGAGCCACCTTCTCCGGCTTGGCAACGGGCTCGGGTTTGGGCGGCTTCGCTTCCGCAATGGGTGCCGGCGGCGGCGTGAGCGTCGGAGCCGGCGGAGCGACCTCGGGCTCGGGCTCGCAGAAGGTCACGGGCACATTCCGTTCGGGCACCAGATTGACCGTGCGGAGTTCCCGATGCGACGGCTCGATGTGATCGAGGATCTGGTTGAGTCTGCCGAGTTGTTCTTCGATGCGTTGCACGCCAAAGGTGATCTGCCCGCGCCGCTGGTCGCTGGCCACGAGTCGGCAGGCCTTGGCGAGGTCGATGCCGCGAATCTGGAAGCGGGTGCTGTCGGCGTTGAGCCGCAAGAGTTCGAGCGCGGCGATGATTTCGCCCCGGCTCGCCCGCTGGCCGGGGACCAGGTCTTCGGTTTCCACTCCGGAGATGACCGGCAGGCGGCTGGCTTCGGATTCGCGCGAGCGACTGCGCAGGACGATGCCCCGGGCATCGATCAAAAACGAACGCGCCGACGTCGTCGGATTGTCGCCCTTTTTCGCCGTGACCCAGGCGACGGGCTGCCGCTCGGTGACATTGATCGCCACGGTGTTTGGAAACGTCCGGATCACTTCCGCCCGCTCAACCTGCGGCAGGCTTTCCAGGGCGGCGCGCGCCTTGCCGAGATCAACGGTCAGGATGTTTCGCCCCTCGACGACGTCCGCAGCCGCGAGGATCTGTTCCCGCGTCAGGTGGCCATCCGTGGTGACGGCTGGCGGACCCAGCATCAACTGCGGATTTTCCCAGACGAAGCAGCGCCAGCCTTCCAGCCCGCCCCGCCACAATCCGAACCCGACCGCGACGCAGGCCACCGATTTCCAGATGCCGCCCCAGACGGCGAGAATCCGGCGCCGGCGTTCTTCGTCGGTGCGGATTTTCACCGTGAGCATGCCTCTTTGGCCGTGGCTGGAAATGCGTTTGTTTTTCACCGGATCAGGTCGCGGTTAGATTTGGCGGGCGAGGGAAAGGGCGATGACGCGGGCGCACAACTCCGCGTAGCTGATGCCCGCGGCGGCGGCGGCTTCGGGGAGCAGGCTCACGGGGGTCATGCCGGGGATGGTGTTGATCTCGAGGACGAACGGTTCGTCCTCCGCCGTGAGGAGCACATCGACGCGGGAATAGACTTCGAGATCGAGCGCGCGCTTCGCCGCGAGCGCGACCTCCTGCACGCGGCGCGTGACCTCGGGGCGGAGCGGCGCGGGGCAAAAGTGATCCGCCCCGGCGGCCTGCGGATTGAGGAAGTTGTACTTGTTCGCGAAGTCGTAAAATTCGCCGTCCTTCTTCGGGCGAATCTCGATCACGGGCAGCGCCTCATCCCCGATGATCCCGACGGTCAGCTCGCGTCCGCGGATGAACTGCTCGACCAGCAACTCGCGCCCAAACTGCCACGCCTCGCGCATCGTGTCGGCGACTTTTTCCGCATCGCGCACGATGAACACGCCGACGCTGGAACCCTCGCGCGGCGCTTTCACCACGTAGGGCAGCGGCAGGGTCGGCAGTGCGCCGTCGCGCAAAATCTCGAACGCCGCCGTCGGCACGCCCCGCTCCAGGAAACGCTGTTTGGTCGTGATCTTGTCGATCGCCAATTCGCTGCCCTTCACGCCCTCGCCGGTGTAGCGCACGCCACGCGCTTCCATGATCCGCTGCACCTGGCCGTCTTCGCCGAAGGTGCCGTGGATGACGTTGAACGCGATCTCGGTTCCCGCGGGCACGACGAATTCCGGTCCGGCGACATCCACCTCGGTCACCTCCGCGCCGAGCCCGCGCAGCGCCTTGGCCACGCCCGCGCCGCTGGCCAGCGAGACTTTGCGTTCGTTGCCGGGTCCGCCCATGAGGACGGCGATTTTCTTTCCGTTCAAATCAATCATGAATGCCTTTCTCTTCGCCGACGATCTGCACCTCGGTTTCGAGTTTGATCCCACGCTCGCGCAGCGCGGTTTCCTGCACTTTCGCGATGAGCGCGAGCACGTCCGCGGCGGTCGCGCCGCCGGCGTTGACGAGGAAGTTTCCATGCACCTCGGAGACCATCGCGCCGCCGATGCGCGCGCCTTTGAGGCCGAGTTCATCGACCAGCTTGCCCGCCGGACATTGCTCCGGGTTTTTGAAAAAGCAGCCCGCGCTCGACTCGCGCGGCTGGGTGCTGCGGCGCTTCTGCGTGGAGGCTTCGAGCAGCTTCTCGATCTCCTCCGGCGTGCCCGGCGGACCGAAGAATGTCGCCGACACCGCGTAGTTTTTTTCCAGCGTCCCGCAGTGCCGGTAGCGCACGTCCATCTCCGGCGGCGTCTTCATGTGGAAATGGCCGTGCGGGTCCACGAAGCGCACGCTCACGACCCGCTGGAACGTCTCGCCGCCCATCGCGCCCGCGTTCATGCGCAGCGCGCCGCCGACATCGCCGGGGATGCCCTCGAACCACTCGAAGCCGCCGATCTCCGCGTCGCGCGCGGCGTAGGCCAGCTCCTTCTGCTTCACGCCCACGCCCGCGTGAATCTGGCCTTCGCGGACCTCGATCTTTTTGAACTTGCCGCGCGCGAGATGCACGACCACGCCGCGGATGCCGCCGTCGCGCACGAGCAGATTCGAGCCGCGGCCCATGACGAAAAGCGGGATTTCATTGAGCGTGCAAAAGCGCACCAGCCGCGCGAACGACTCCTCGGTTTCGGGCTCCGCCCAAAACTGCGCCGGCCCGCCGATCCGCATCGTGGTGTGTTTCGAGAGCGGTTCGTAGAGCTTGATCGTCCCCGCGCCCATCACGGTCTGGAGTTCGTCGAGCTGCTTCACGTCGGCGGCGAGCAGCGAGGCGGCTTCGTGGATGTTGCCCGCGCCGAGGCTGAGCACGCAGTCGCCGGGTTCGAGCAGCCGGCCAATCTCGAGCGCGATCTTTTTCCGGTCCGGCTGAAAGCTCGCGCCCTCGTGCCCCTCGCGGATCATTTCATCCACGATGGTCTGCCCGCTCACGCCGGGGATCGGCTCCTCGCTCGCGGCATACACGTCGGCGATCACGGCGACATCGGCGTGATGAAACGCGCGCCCAA
>JAYWEB010000181.1:0-4570 GCA_043779575.1 Chthoniobacter sp.
GCGCAAGCCCGTGGCGGTGGGATTGAGGAGAGTCACGGTGTAAAGGGTATCGGCCGCCAGCGCGGCGGCGGGGGTGATGGTCAGGTGGTTCGCAGCGTAATCGAAGCCCACCGTCACCGGCAAGTCCGCCGTGCCGCCTTCCGCCCGCAGGGTGACATTGGACGGGACCACCGAGGCCGGCAGCAGCGGCTCGCTCCATTCCACCACGGGGGCAAAGGTCCTGGCGACGGAAATGTGATTGTAACCGGGCCAGGTCTGCCGCACCCACGCGCCGATGGTGTCGCTGTCCTCCCGCACGGAAAACGGCGCGTGGAAGGGTATCAGGGCCTCCGTGCCGGTGGCCGTGGCCGCTCCCAAGCCGGTGGTGGCGGTGGTGAATTCAATCCGGTAGTTGCAAGTGCCAACACCCGCCGGGCGCGGCTGAAGATTCGCCGCCGGCAGGAAAGCCACAGCCTTGCGCCCCGGCAGAATGAGCGTGGTGCCGGGCACCGCTTCCCAATTCGCACCTGCGCCGGAGGAATACTGCACAAAGGACGCCGGCAGGGATGAGACCGAAGCCGGCAGCGGCTTATCAAGATAGACGACGATGGCTCCATTGGGCGCGTAGCCGTATTGAGGACTGTATTGGTAAGTCTCGGGCAATGAACGGACGACTTTGAAAGGCATCGAGCCGGGATTGTTGGGATCGGTGCCGTAGGTGTATTCCTCGTAGTTCGTGACTCCATCGTGGTCGAAGTCTCCATCGCCCCCCGTGATTAGCGCTCCATTGGTGGGGATCCATCCGTGCGCAATCTCCCACCAGTCCGGGAGGCCGTCGGAGTCACTATCGAGCCAGCCGGCAAGCGCGACTGTATTCGAGGGGGCGGAGCGGCGCCGGGCGGCGCCAGCCCCAAAGGTGTAGCGGACCCGGTAGGAGTGGACATAGCCGACGACGGGACTGGGATCGGAAAAATGCAGGAAGCCGTCCCCATCGGCCGCAGCCGCGTCTAGGTTGCCGCAGAGCAGCCACCCCTGGCTGCCGAGCTGGCGCTCGATCTCGAAGCCGCCCTGATTGGAGGGCAGATAGGAAAGCGGCCACTGGAGGGAGATGACGCCGGTCGTGGCGCTGCTGGCTCCGGTCAAAGGGCCGGGGGTGGGGACGGCGATCCAGTTGATGAGGTCCGAATTGCTGGGTCCGGCGAGCGGGTTGATCGGCATGACCTTGGCGGTGGTGCTGGAGCTGAATGAGACGGTAGATCCGGTGGTCGGGCCGGGCAGGGGGATGGCGGAGCCAAGGCGTTCGCCGGTATCCACATCCTCCACATACCAGGGCAGCTCGCTGCGGGCCACGGCGCTGGCGTCGAAATAGTAGTAGTTCTGGTACCAAGACGAAGGTCCCGTGGCCGGGGTGCTGGTGCTGCCGGCGACGTTGCCGTTCTGAATGGGGAAGAACTCCCCGTTCGGATGGCGCACCACCAGCCGGTGGCCCTGGCGGCTGCTGGAGATCTGCAGGGCGAGGGGTTTCGGCGGTTCAAACCATTCTGTCAGATCGTTCAACCCCGCAAAGATGCCATCCCGCGCTTGGAGGGTGGTCATGTTCTCCACGAGAAACGGTCCCGGCTCCGCGGGCAGCGGATGGGAGAAGCCTGCGGTGGAATGTTCCAGATAGTACATGTCCATGTAATCGAGGCCGGTCTGTGAAGTCGAGCCGCCAATGGTGAGGCTGAGAAAAGTCCGGCTACTCCCAAAGGCCGTGGCACCGAGGTAGCTGCTCCAGCCGTCGGGGGCGCGACGGCGGAGGCGGAAATAGTCCATGACATGAGCCGAGGGCAGGCGCAGCGTGATGGCGGGAGTCGCTCCCGGATCTGGAACGGGGATGTTCAGCATGAAATCCCAACCGTCATACCATGTGGTGGGATTGCTGGCGGGCGAGACCCCGAGTTGCGTGCCGTTGGTCGTGTCGAGCAGGGTGAGCATCACCGTCGGGTCCACCAGAACGCTAAAGCAGTAGATGGGCACGGGATTGGGAGTGGAGTCTGAGAGGTAGCCCCAATGTGTCGTCTGCTCATAACGTGAGACGGCCCCAATGGCCACCGGCCCAAAGGTGCTGGTGTATCCATCGCTCATGCGCACGCTGAATTGGTGGTCGGGCCGCGTCCGGGCGTTGACATAAAAAGTGTGCCACACGAGTGCGCTCGGGCGGCCGGGAGGGTCGGGGAAAATCAAGAGCGCGGAAAAGGTGGCGGCGGGGCTGGCCGTCCAGAAACCTGTCGCCGGGGCCGAGGGCTGATTGGTGGCCCCGTCTTCCGCGTCGCGGGTGACCCAGAAATGCGTCCCCGTGCCGAGGGCGAAGCCGAGCACGGCCCCCGTGCCAACCGCCCTGGCCGTGACGCGGAGCAGTTGCTCCGGCACCCCGGGCACCGTGCCATGCACGGTAAAGGCGTGGCCCGCTTCCCGCGCCTCCACCTGCACCTGCACCCAGGAGAGCGGATAGGTGGCAGCATTCGGGTCAGACGACCACGCTTCTGCTGCCCGGACATCGCCGACGCCGGGAAGCGCTTTCTCACCGGTGGTCCGGTCGGCGAGGAAATCGGTGGCGCTGGTGCTCGCGGGTGCCGTGGCGAACACCGTGGACCACGGCAGCAGCACCTGTGTTCCGTTGGTGCCGTTCGTGTACGTGCCGATGAGGTTCATCGTGGCAACGGCCGCCCAGGCTCCACCGGGGTTGCCAAAGATGAGACCGTGCGCGGCCCGCGAGTCGGGAATGGCAAAGTAGCGATTGGGCACGCCGCTCGTGGTCGTCCACAGGGTGGAGGGCACATTCAACAGCGAATTCATACCGATTGGAGCCCCCGGATAGTGGGGCGATTCCTGATTAGCAGTTATATCCTTGATCCACCACGAAGCAACCCCTGTGGGGTAAAACCCGGCAACCAGCAGTGACCGCACCCCGCCACTACCATCTGTTACCAAGCCCTGAACCTTCACTTTAGGGCCACCGAGGAGCCGTGGGACGCTGGAACTCGAAGTCGAGGTGTAACCGCAGGTAAACGCGTGCCCGGCCCGCTCCACCGGGATCTCAAACCCCACATAGCCGGTCGGCGGCGCGATGGTGCCCGCCGGCCCGCTCGGGTAGTAGATGGTGGAGACGGCGGCGTGCCCCACCGGGGCGAGCGTCGCGAGAGCGAAGGCAAGGAAGAGCAGGGAGCGGGACAATAACGGGGTTCTCATGGTTTTATAACTGGAGGGCAGGCAAAGAATGGTGCTGGGCGTCAGTAGGCCGATAAAAGCGGGGATAGAGCGCAACGTGGGAACACGCTCCTATGAGTTAAACGCGCGAGTTTTGATTTTTCCCGAAAAATCTGCCGGGCCAGAGGCCATCGACGAGATCCCGCTGCCCAAAGTTTTTCCACGGAAAGCCCGCTGTTTCGGCACAAATGCGCGTGCTGCTCCCGTCCGGGAAAGCGGGGTGCTCTGGGGTGTGCATCTGCGGGAGGGGTGAATCTCGATTTGTTGGGGAACAGTGGCCTATGTACCCCCCCCCCCCGCAGAGTGTCAAAGAGTTTTTTCGGAATTCCCTGCGCGCTTCAACCCAAAGGGGTCGCTTGAATCAATCAGCCAGCCAGATTGTTTTTTGACCACGGATTACACGGATTTCTGATTCCTAAAAATCCGTGTAATCCGTGGTCAAAAATCCGTCGGTTTTGAATTTCGGCACACCCTCTTACAGGGTGTACCGGAAGTCCGCAGAGGAGGAGAAATGACCGCAGATTTCGCGGATGAACGCGGATCGGGATTCTGCAATCCGCGCTATCCGCGTAATCTGCGGTTCAATTCCGACTTCCTCTACACCCTCTGAGAGATGGGCCTGCGGCGCGGCGAGCGCATGGCGTGCGGACGCCATCCACCAGGCAGAGTTTTTCTCGACGGCGTGCCGCCCCTTGTGCCCAAGCTGGAGCTTGGGCACGGGGGGCGGCTTGGTCACGAGGGGGAAATTCCCGAGGTCGGTCAGAGGCTGCATGATGTCATGTTGGGCCTTTGTGACATCAGTGCGGCGCTGCGTGACATCATCGCGGGGCTGCGGGAGGTCTGGGAGAGCTTTCGTGTGGTCATGACGGCCTTGCCTGAAGTCAGGGAGAGGCTTCCTGATGTCAGGAAGAGGCTGCATGACATCATGGCGAGCTGCCCTGATGTCGCGGAGAGGCTGCCTGATGTCATGGAGCGCTGACCTGATGTCCGTGCGAGGTTTTATGATGTCGGGAAGAGGCTTTGTGATCTCATGCAGAGGCGTCATAAGGTCATGCAGGGCCGACCGGATATCAGGAAGCGCCTGTGTAAGGTCATGGAGCGCGCTCATTGTATCAGGAAAAGCCACCATGACGTCACAAAATAGGCGGATGGGGTGTTTCCGGGCGGGGTTGGCATGGGTCTTTCTTTCCGAGGGTGTCGTTGCCGTCAATCCGACGGCTTTTTAACCATAACTAGAAAAGGATAAGTCCCATGATTGTAAAACCCTCGATCGGATTCGTGCAAACGGACAGTGATGCCCAGTTTCTCACGGATGCGGAAACCATCGTTACGGCGATGACGA
>JAYWEB010000182.1:0-1785 GCA_043779575.1 Chthoniobacter sp.
GGCGGATGCCGAGCGCGCGATCCATGCATTCGCCTCGGATCAGGTCGATGCGATTGTCGATGCCGACGGCCGGGCTTACCTGCTGCGCCCGGCTCAGGAACACTTGCGGCAGAACGAAAGCCGTCTTCAGGCGATAATCGACAGCGCTGCCGATGCGATCACGGTCGTGAATCGGGGAGGCGTGATCCTTTCCCAAAGCCAGGCCGCGAATCGCGTCCTTGGTTGCGAACCCGGGGAGTTGGTGGGGAGCCGCTTTTTTGACCGCATCCACGAAGAGGATTTGCCGGCGGTCCACTCCGCATTTTTCAATGTCATCGACGGATTTCACGAGGACGGCACGGCTCAATTTCGTCACCGGGCTCGCGATGGCTCATGGCGCACGATCGAGGCCAGCGTGGGAAAATTGCGCGATGCCTCCCCGGCGGGCGCGGTCTTCTGTTTGCGCGCCATCCCCGGCCCTCTGCGGGAGCGCCAGGAGCTGGCCGGGCCGAACGCACTCGACATGTCTCAAGCGGGCGGGGAGATCGAAGGTATCGTCCTCTCGCATGGGCGGCGGATACCGCTCACGGGAGCCCCGCGCGGCATAAATTTCAGCGAATCCACACCTCGTTAAGCCGCAACAAACCGTCATCGCATAACTATGATCACCACTCTCATCACACTACTGATCGCGGGACTCGTCCTCTATGTCATTTTTTACATCGTGGGCATGTTCATCAAAGGCCAGCCGCTCCAGATCATTGGCATCATCCTGGGCCTTGTCTTCCTGCTCTACGCGCTCCGCGCCTTTCACATCGTGGCGATCTAGGCAGCCGCGCAGTCGGCGCAAAATAAAACGTCGCAGGATACGGCCATCCAGGGAGCCGGCCCGATTAAATCGTGATGAAACAAAATAATCGCATACTCACCGGCGCAGCCCTTTTGGGTCTGACGCTGATCACCGCAAACGTCACCCTCGCGCAGACCGCCGTGAAGGAAACGACAACCACAACCACGACCGCCGGGACTATCAGCGAGTTCGGGCCGGAAACGATCATTGTCCGCTCGGAAAGTTCGCCGGAACCCATCCGCTACACTTACAGCAAAACGACCACCTACGTCGATGAGACCGGAGCGCCCGTCTCGGTCGAGACGGTGAAATCCGGCCTCCCGGTTACCGTGTATTACACCAAAGTCGGCGACGGGATGATGGCCTCCAAAGTCATTGTAAGGAAACGCGTCGTCAAAGACGCCCCGGCGATCGAAGAGAAGAAAATCACGACAATCACCACCGCTGGAACCATCAGCGAGTTTGGGCCGGAGACAATCATTGTCCGATCCGAGACCTCACCCGATCCTGTGCGTTACAGCTACAGCAAGACGACCACCTACGTCGATGAAACCGGAGCGCCCGTCTCAATCGAGACGGTGAAATCCGGCCTCCCGGTCACCGTGTATTACTCCAAGGTCGGCGACCGGATGATGGCCACCAAAGTTATCGTCAGAAAAGCCGTCATCAAAGACGCCCCATTGACTGAAGAAAAGAAAACTACAACGACCACCACGACGACAGACAAGAAGTAGTCGTCGATCGCCGCATAACCTGCAAAACACCATGAAATCACTCATCATCCTAGCCGCATCGGCACTCGTCCTAGTCGGTTGCGACGTAAACACCTCTCCTCCAGTCGTCGAGAAGAACACGACCATCGTTAACCCTCCCGCAAAGGAGGAGAAAAAGGTGGAGAACAACACGACCATCATCAATCCACCCCCAGCCACGACGACCGAAGAAAAGAAAACCAC
>JAYWEB010000183.1:0-4562 GCA_043779575.1 Chthoniobacter sp.
AAAAGCTCGGCCTTCATCCGGTCGAGCACGGCGGTGAGCGCGTCTTTGTCTTCGGTCTGGTCCTTGATCAAATCCCATTTGTTGATCGCGACGACGCACGGCTTTTTCGCCTCCTGAATGATCCCGGCGATCTTTTTGTCCTGCGCGGTCACGCCCATCGTGGCGTCGATGACGAGCAGGCACAGGTCCGAACGGCGGATGCTCGACTCGGCGCGCATGACGCTGAAGACCTCGACGACGTTGTCCACTTTGCCGCGCGGGCGGATGCCGGCGGTGTCGATGAGCACGTAGCGGTTGCCGTGGCGCTCGTAGGGCACGTCGATGGCGTCGCGCGTGGTGCCGCTGATCGGCGAGACGAGCGTGCGGTCGTCCTGGAGGATGGCGTTGGTGAGCGAGGATTTGCCGACGTTCGGGCGGCCGACGATGGCGATCTTGATCGGCTTCTGGCCGGCGTTTTCGGCGGGCGGGAAAAAGGATTCGTGCTCGGGCGGGAGGTCGCGCTCGATGGCGGCGAGGAGTTCGCCGATGCCGCGGTTGTGCTCGGCGCTGGTGGCGATCTGCGTGGCGAAACCGAGGCGCGAAAACTCGGCGGGCGCGTTGCTGTGCTTGTCGTGGTCGATCTTGTTGATGACGAGGATGAGCGGCTTCTTGATGCGCCGGAGCCGCTTCGCCAGTTCCAGATCCACGGGCGTGATGCCGTCCTGGCCATCCACGACAAAGAGCAGCAGATCGCTGGCGGCGAGGGCGATCTCGACCTCGGCATGCACCTGGTCGGTGAAGCTCGCATCCACGTCGCCGCCGATGCCGCCGGTGTCGATGACCTCGAACGGCGACTTGCCCAGCTTGCACTTCGCGGCGATGCGGTCGCGGGTCACGCCGGGTTGGTCGTGGACGATGGAGATTTTCCGCCCGGCGAGGCGGTTGAAGAGGGCGGATTTGCCCACATTGGGGCGACCGACGATGGCGACAGTGCGAGGCATGATTTTTAGATTTCGTTCCAGGATTTGGGATCGCCGTGGCCTTTGGCGTGGAGCTGCGCGATGCCGCCCACGACGTAGCCGAAGCCGGAGACGAGCGTGAAAAAGCCCGCGAGCCAGACCGCCAAATCAAGGGAGCCAAAGTCCAGTCTCCAGCCGCGGATGGCGAGCGTCTTCTGAAACCAATTCCACTGAAGCATGCAGAGCGCGATGGCCACCATTTGCAGCGCCGTCGCGGTCTTGCCCGTCCAGCTCGGCCGCACGCGCACGGAGCCGTTGAGAAAATGCAGCGTCAGCGAGCCGGCGAGGATGACGACATCGCGCGCCACGATGAGCACGGGAAACCACACGGGAAATTCGTAACCCCAGTCCGACACGCTGAGCGTGATGATGCCGCTGAGCAGCAGCCCTTTGTCCGCCAGCGGGTCGAGCACTTCGCCGAGCCGACTCTTCTGGTTGTAACGGCGCGCGATGTAGCCGTCGATGCCGTCGCTCGCCGCCGCGAGGACAAAGATGGCGATGGCCGTCCAGCGCTGCCACTGCTGCGGCGAGCCGTGCTGCACGGAGCGCCCGTAGTAGATGGCCATCATCACGAAGACCGGGATCATCAGGATCCGCGTGATGGTGATTTTGTTCGCGGTCGTCATGGGGCGGGCGAACGCGGCCCGGCGGGCGGCGGATTTTTAATACTGCAACGTCAGCCCGAGGCCGGCCCCGAAACTCTGGTAGCTGCCGCGCGCCTGCGAGGAATCGTTGTTCACCCACGTCGTGCTCATCGTGCCGAAAAAGTGCTCGTTGAACTGGTAGATGAGATTTCCGGCGAGGACGTTGCGGCTGTCGTGGCGGCCGAAGTCCGTGTAGTCGCTGTATTGGTAGGCGTAGTAGGCCTGGCCGGTGAGGTTCGTGCGAATCTGGTGCGCGAGGCCGAGCACGGCGCGGAGGCTGGCGCGGCTGTCGATGCTCGGATCGGCGAGGTAATAGGAATAGCTGGACCCGGCAAAGACCACGGAGCGCCCGGCATTGAAGCCGCGGCCCCAGTCCACGCCGCCGGTGAAGCCGACGGCCTGCGTGGCGAGTTCGCCGCTGTCGAAGCCATCGTAGCGATACGGTTCGACCGAGACATAGGCGCGCGGGACACCCTGCTTGTAGGTGTAGTCCACCGTGGCGAGCGCGCTGTAGCCGACGAAGCTGCGGTCGCTGCGGTCGCCGAAAATCGCGGACTCGATTTTCGTGGAGAGGTCAAAGCTGAAGTGCTTTCCGAGCGGCGTGTGGTAGCCGATTTCAAAGGTGGGCAGAAACAGGAAGTCGCTGCTCCCGTGGTTGCCGCTGAGCGCGGAGTTGCTCGTGTACTGGCCGCGCGTGGCGAAGTTCATGCGCCACTTCGAGCCTGCGCCCTTGGTCTCGCTGATCTCGCCGATGTCTTCGATCTCCTGCTTGCTCTGCTGCGGCACGCCCGCGCGGCCGGTGTGGTAGGTGTAGGTCTTGCCGTCCTCGGCGTGGAGGAGGCTGGTGGAAAAGAGGGCCGCGAAAAAGAGTGGGCGCATTTTCATAGAGGGTTGGGCAGCGAAGGTGGGTCTGGGTTGCTCGCCGATTAGAGACATTCAGTACACTCCGGTGGCGGTGGTGGCGGCGAGTAGGGCACCGGGGTCGCGGGCACCGGCGTGGCCCTCGGCTCCGGCGTGGCTTTCACCGGGCGCGGCGTCGGCTGCGGGAAGAAGTGGTTGATGCCCGACGGGGAATTGATCACGCGATCCCGGGACTCGATGTCGCCGAGGTCCTGCATGTCGAGCAGCGGCCGGCCGAGCAGCGCCTCCGGGATGCCGGGCAGCGGGCCGTTGAAGGTCATCAGCTTGCCGTCGAACATTTTCAGCGGGTCGAATTTCCCGATCGTGATCGTCCCGTCAGGATTGCGCCGCGCGAATTCCCCGGCATGCACGATGTCGCCCGACGGCTTGAGCACGACCTCGCCTTCGAGGATCGCGATGATGTTATCCGAGACCTTGCCGACCGTGCCGGTGATCGCCGCGGTCAGGCTCGGCGTCTTGATGGTGCCGCCGCCCTGCCCTTTCGGGATGAAGAAAACGAAGGTGCCTTTCTTCAGGTTCAGCGTCCGGCTGTTCGCCTCGAAGGTGAAGATCGTGTTCTGCCCGATGCGGACGATCGTGCCGTCGTCGTATTTCAGCTCGGCGCGCGAGTCGCTTTCGCTGAGGAGAAAGTTCATCGCTTTCACCACGTCCTGCGGCGCGGCGGGGCGGGTGTCGCTGCGGTCGCCCTTCACGGTGCCGTAGCTGACTTTGTTTTCCGTGCGGGTGACGGTGGCCTGGGTGAAAGGCGTGCCCGCCAAGGCGGAGCCAGCGAGAACGAGGGCGAGGGACGCTGCGAGGAACGCCGGGGAGTTTCGGTGCGACATGGGCGGGAGAGTTTCGGGTGCGGGCCGCGGCGTCAAGCGGGAAACCGCGGGTCGCGCCTGCCGCCAACTCCGGCGTTGTCGCGCCCCGGCCGCGCGCTATCTAATGGCCCGCATGTCGCCCGGGCTGAACCACCACCGCCGCACCCTCGCGGTGATCTGCCTCGCCTGGACGCTCGGCATCGCGCTGCTCCACCTCACCGAGCAGCGCTTTGGCCGCGCCGAACTCGCCGCGACGGACTGGCTCACCACCAACGGTGCCGCCCGCCGCTCCCCGCAGCATCCGCAGCTCGTCTTTCTCGCCCTCGACGACGCCACCAAGAGCCTCGACAACGTCTTCGCCGACGACATCGAAAACTCCCGCGGCCTCCAACTCATGCGCGAGCCTTTCCCGTGGAACCGCGAGATCTACGCCCTGCTCATCGACCGCCTCGCCCAAGCCGGCGCCCGCGCCATCATCCTCGACATGCTTTTTCCCGCGCCGCGGTTCGGCGACAAGCCATTCCGCGAGGCGCTCGACCGCTGGCCGGATCGCGTGGTCCTCGGCACGAATTTCAAGGACGTGGCCGACGACGCCAACGTGGAGCAAACGACCATCAACCGCGCGCCCGTCCACGTCCTCCCCACGCCCGTGCTGCGCCCGCCGGGACCGGGTTCGTGGCTCGGCTTCGTCAATGTCCGCACCGACGAGGACCAGATCGTGCGGCACGTCGCCTACCGCACCACGGCGCTCGAGTTTTTCGGCCTGCCGCCCTCGGCGGAAAGCGAGGAGCTGCTCTCGCTCGCGGCCCGCGGGTTGGAGAAAGCGGGGTGCGCCGGCCTCATCCCCAAAACCCGCAAACCGGTGCGCGTGCGCTCCTGCGAGGAGATCCTGCCCAAGTCGCTCTGCGAGATTTTCGTCCCGTCGCAATGGGCCGCGCCGCCCTACCGCAACGGCGAATTTTTCCGCGACAAAATCGTGCTCATCGGCGCGGCGGGGAACCAAGCCGAGGACCGCCTCACCACCCCGCTCGGCACCGTGCTCGCGCCGACCATCCACCTCAATGCCATCAACGCCGCGCTCAACAGCGACTTCATCCACGAGACCGAGCCGTGGGAAAACGTGGCGCTCATCGCCATCGCCGGCCTGCTCGCGTGGCTGCTCGGTGCCAAGGTCGCCAGCCGCAATCTGCGCCTGC
>JAYWEB010000184.1:0-1780 GCA_043779575.1 Chthoniobacter sp.
TCCTTGAGATAGAGCAGAGAGCCATCATCAGAAAAGCGGAGCTGCATCTCGCGTGCTGGATCCGAGCGATCGACACAAAACAACGACCACGCCGCTAACAGCGACGACTTGCCCGAACCTCGAACTCCGAATACGCCCAGACGAATCGTCCGGTCCTTTCGCACGGCCTCAATATCGACTTCCAGCTTGGTGACCTCGCTTTCCAGTTCGCGTTTTCGCTGTTCAAGATCAGCGATGGCCGACTTTTCGATTTGCTCTTTTCGTTTCAGGTCCGCGACGACGCCATTTCCCTCATGGGGTTGCGCAAGGGTCCAATCGATCACCGGCCGCGGATGAGATTTATTGGGTGAGACGAGGTCATCGACCGTGCAGCGACGTTTCGGGTCCTTTTGCAAACAGCGCGCAAGCGAGTAGCGCCACGCTTCGGGCAAAAGTGCTAACCACCGCTCGTGATCGGACGCCAGGCGATCCAGAGGGATGAGCTGGCCGCGGGCGGCCAGGAACCCATGAAGGAACGTGAGCCCGAAGGCGTAAACGTCCTCTGCCGGGCCCGTCTTGTTCTCCGGTGGCAAGATTCTCGGACCAGCGGCAGCCGTCGGCCCCGATGGGATGAGCTTCCAGTTGCCCCCTGCGAATACAATTCGCCCTGGGTGAACACCGGCATGGTGGATGCCGCCGCTGTGCAAACACACGAGCGCTTGCGAAACGGCGCGTGCGATCACTTCCAGTTCTTGGTCTGAAATAGTTGTCGGGGATTTCAAACGGTCTTCCAGCGAGTCCTCCCAACTTTCCATCGCCAGGTATAGGTGTCCCGCCGGTTCGCGGCCGCAATCCAGACATTGCAAGAGATGCGGGCCAGCAGCGCTCTTGAATGCCTTCATCTCGCGCTCGATCGCGTCAGCCTTGATGCCATCAGGAAGCGAGGTCGGGTGGACAATTTCGATGACGACGCTGTTGCCCGCAGTGTGCGACCCATGACTTGCAAGACCGCCGGCCAATGCACCATATTTGGGTTTGTCGTCGGCGGTGAATAGTTCACCCCACGCTCCCGCGCCACGAGAGTCCCGCAAGTGGAAGCGACCGACAATCACTTCGTTTGCAACGGCCATGAATCCTCACCTCGGCACCTCTTGGCCGTTTACGAGTATGGACTCTCCATCGGATCCGGGGGTTATGGTCAGTTTGGCGCCATCCTTGGTGTCGTTGTCGTTGTAGAAGACCCAGCGGTTGAGCGGCCGTTCCACCGTTTTTTCCAGCAGCGTCTTGATACCCCGTCCGCCGGAGGACAGCCTATCGCCTTGCTCCATCAGCTTGCGAATCATGTTGACCAATTGCTGCCTGTCGAAGGCAATCTCCAACCGGCGTTTGTTCAGGGCGGCCTGTTCGAGCGCCGTCAAGAACTTGTTACAGATCCCTTCGATGTGCTCCGGACGAAGCAAGTCAAAGACGACAATGTTATCCCCGAAGCGATTCAGCAGCTCCGGCCGCCCCAGGCCTTGAGGCGGCCCTTGTGTGAAGTGGAGCTTTACGGCCTCCTTGTAATGCCGTTCCACCTCGGCATAATCGGGCTGCGAGCCGTCTCGCTTTCCGTCCTTCACCTGGCCAATCCTGTCGGAGCCAATGTTGCTTGTGAAGATGATGACCGCCTGGGAGAAATAGGCCGTCTGGCCCTTGCTGTCCGTGAGGCGGCCGTCTTCGAGAATCTGCAAGAATTTGTCCATGACAAGCGGATGCGCCTTCTCAATCTCGTCGAACAAGAGCACACTGAACGGCCGCTCCC
>JAYWEB010000185.1:0-4547 GCA_043779575.1 Chthoniobacter sp.
GCCCGTGCCGTTCGACGAATGGTTCGACCTCGCCGCCCAGCGCCCCCGCCCGCTCGCGCTCGTGCGCTTCCTCGCCCGTCACCCCGCGCAGATCAGCCCCTTCGTCCGCTTCGTCCGCGGCCTCACCCCCGCCCGCCAGGCATTCACCCGCTTCATCACCCGCTTCATTTCTGCTTCTTAATCTTAATCCTAATCTTAATCCCCTCCGCCGCCCCACTGCGCGCTCCGCTTGCCGATTAAGATTAAGATTAGGAACCGACCCGCCACCCATGTCCACCCAGCCTCCGCCCGCCCCGCCATCGCTCCCGAAAAAACGCCGGCCCCTCATCATCCGCCTGCTCATCGGCCTGACGATCTTCGCCCTCGTCCTGACCGTGCTCATCCCCGGCCTCTACCTCGTGGAAAAATACCGCGGGCGCGCGGCGTGGCGGGCCTACGAGACCGAGGCGAAAGCCCGCGGCGTGAAGCTCGACCTCGCCGACTACATCCCGCCGAAAATCCCCGACGCCGAAAACTTCGCCAGCATCCCCATCTTCGAGGCCGTCTTCCGCGCCTCCGAAGCGAAGGAGGAGACACCGAACCCTTTCAAACTGCCACCGGCGAAGAACGGCAAGCTGCCGAACTTCGCCGACCCGGTGAAACAGGAACGCATCAACCTCGCCGCGTGGCAGAAGTATTTCGTCGAAACCAAGCTGCTCCCAGCGCCCGGCGAGAACGCCGCCGCGGACGTGCTCAAAGCGCTCGAAAGTTTCGCCGCACCACTCGCGGAACTCCGGGAAGCTGTTGCACGGCCGCATTGCCGCTTCCCCGTGCATTGGGAAAAGGCGTTCGCCGCTGATTTTCCGCATATGCAGATATTCCAGAGCGCCTGGAAGCTTTTGGCGCTGCGGCTTGCGGCGCACCTCGCTCTCGGCGAGAGCGCGTCGGCGTATGAGGATTTCCACGATGGCCTGCGCCTCACCACCGCCATTCGCGACGAACCCGCTCTCATCTTCGGGCTGGTGCGCATCGCCACAGCGATGACGATGGAAAACGCCGTCTGGGGCGGTCTCGCCGACCATCAGTGGGCCGAGTCGGAGTTGCGTAAGATCGAAGCCGACCTCGCCAGGCTCGACTGGCTTGAGGACTATCTTTTCGCCACGAATAGCGAACGCCGGGCAGAGAATTACCTGATCGACATGGTCATCAATAACCCACGGCAACTTAATGGGCTGCTTCAGACCTCTGTCGCTTCCAAGCAGAATGCCTTCCGCTTCTACCCGACCGGCTGGCTTTATCAGACCAAACTGCGCTCGAACCATTTCTTTGATGAAATTCTGGCGAGGACCGATCCCAGCCAGCGGCGCTGGCTTGGCAACCTGCCTGTCCCTTCGTCGCCGGATAACATCAACATCAAGAACAAATTGGCGGTGATGCGCTACATCCTTTTTGCGGTCATTGCCCCTGCCTGCGAGTCGTGTGAAAAGAAATTCGTGCAGGGCGCGACGAGGACCGACCACACCCGCCTCGCCTGCGCGCTGGAGCGCTTCCGGCTCGCCCGCGGAGTCTATCCCGAGACGCTGGCCGCGCTCGCGCCCGAGTTCATCCCCGCCGTCCCCGCCGAGATCGTGAACGGCGAACCCTACCGCTACCGCCGCACCGAGGACGGCAGCTTTGTCCTCTACTCCGTCGGCACCGACTTGCGCGACGACGGCGGCGTCATCGACCCAAAGGCCCGCGCCTCGAAGCAGGCCGACTGGGTCTGGCGCTACCCGGCGAAGTGATCGCCGCTCCTTTTCCGCCCCGCCGAAGCCAACTCAATACTGCGAGCGCAGATCCACCGGCTTGGCCCGCCGGGCGCGCATCTTGATGTTGAGCAGCTCGACGGCGAAGGAGAACGCCATGGCGAAGTAGATGTAGCCTTTTTCCAGATGCTGCCCGCAGCCGTCGGCCACGAGGACCACGCCAACGAGGAGGAGAAAGGAGAGCGCGAGCATCTTGATGGTGGGGTGGCGCTGGACGAAGCCGCTGATGGCACCGCTGGCCGCGAGCATGACGAGCATGGCGAGGACGATGGCGGCGATCATCACCTCGAGGTGCCGCGCGAGCCCGACCGCGGTGATCACGGAATCGAGCGAGAAGACGATGTCGATGACCACGATCTGGGCGATGACGCTGGCGAGGGTGGCGCCGACTTTGCCGCTCTGCGCGTGGTCCTCGCCCTCGAGGCTGCCGTGGATTTCGTGGACGCTTTTCCAGAGCAGGAAAAGGCCGCCGCCGAGCATGACGAGGTCTTTGCCGGAGACCGGATGGGTGAAGACGCGGAAGAGTTCGCCGGTGAGTTTCGTGAGCCAGAAAACGGAGCAGAGCAGGAGGATGCGGGTGACGAGGGCGATCATCAGCCCGAGGGAGCGGGCGCGCGCCTGCTGCGCGGCGGGGAGCTTCCCGGAGAGGATGGAGATGAAGATGATATTGTCGATGCCGAGGACGATCTCGAGCACGGTGAGGGTGAGGAGGCTGATCCAGAATTGCGGGTCGGCGAGCAGGGCGGCGAGGAGCATGGCGGGAGAAGAAACGGGGCGGGGGAGTGGGAGGCAAGGGGGAAAGGGGGAAAGGATGAAGGATGAAGGATGAAGGATGAAGGATGAGGCGCTGGCGGGGCGCTTTTCTATTTCATCCTTCATCCTTCCGCCTTCATCCTTTCCCCATGCTTCCCCGCCGCCTTTTCCTCCGCACGCTCGCCGCCGCTGCCGCCGCGCCTTTCACCGTGCTGCACGCCGCACCCTCGGCCAGCGTGCGGATCGTGGTGGAGGCGCGCGGACCGTGGGGGCAGGCGTCGTCGGCGGACATCGGCAAGGTCGCGGAATCGGCGGCGGGGGAGCTGTGGAAATGGTGTCCGCAGAGCCGCATCGACGGCATCCGCATTTATCGTCGGGCGGATTTCCCGCAGACGGATTTTGGGCGGGACGTGGATGGGCGAATCGCCATCGGGCTGGCGGCGGAGAACCAGCGCTGGTCGCAGTTCGCGTTTCAGTTTGCGCACGAGTTTTGCCACGCGCTCGCGCAGCACAGCGAGGTGGGCATCCGCGGCTGGCACGAGCCGCGCCACGCGAATCTCTGGCTGGAGGAATGTCTCTGCGAGACGGCGTCGCTCTTTGCCCTGCGGCGGATGTCCGAGACGTGGCGGACGCGCCCGCCCTACCGGAACTGGCGCGATTTTGCCCCCAACCACGCGGCCTACGCCGCGGAGCGTCTCGCCGAACGGCGGCACCAGCTTCCCGCGGGGCGGAGCTTTGGCGCGTGGTTCGCGGAAAATGAAAACTCGATGCGCGCGAACCACGCGCTGCGGGAGAAGAACGTGATCGTGGCGCGGGAGTTCCTTCCGCTCTTTGAGGCTGCGCCGGAAAACTGGGAGGCGATCCCGTACCTGAACCACGGCCCGCGCGTCCGGGGAAAACTCCTGCGCGACAAATTCACGGACTGGCAGGCGGCGGCCCCATTTGCGCGCCGGGCTTTCATCGCGCGCCTCGGCGCGGTGCTCGGGGTGTGAAAAAATCAGCGCTCCGGCTGTTTCGTTTCGCGGAGAAAGGCGGTCGCGGCGGCGCGGATGGACGCGGCGACTTGGGCGTGCTGGCGCGCGAACTTCGGCGTGAACCACGGGAAGAGGCCGATCAGGTCGTGGGTGACGAGCACCTGGCCGTCGCACGCCGGGCCGGAGCCGATGCCGATGGTGGGGATGCGGAGCGCGGTGCTGATGCGACCGGCGACGCCGGCCTGTACGAGTTCGAGGACGACGGCGAACGCGCCCGCATTTTCCACGGCGCGGGCGTCGGCGAGGAGCGCGTCGGCGGCTTCGGGCGTTTTGCCTTTGAGCTTGTACCCGCCTTCTTCGCGGATGCTCTGCGGGAGCATGCCGAGGTGCGCCATGACGGGGATGCCGGCGGCGACGATGGCCGCGATGCGCGCGGCGTGGCTCGCGCCGCCTTCGAGTTTCACCGCGTGCGCGCCGGCGGCGATGAGGCGGCGGGCGTTGGCCACGGCCTGCTCGGGCGTGTCGTAGCTGGCCGCGGGAAGATCGGCGACGAGGAGCGCCCGCTGCGTGCCGCGCGCGACCGCGGCGGTGTGGTGGAGCATGTGCTCCATGGTCACGTGGGTGGTGTCGGGAAAGCCGAGGACGACCATGCCGAGGGAATCGCCGACGAGGACGATGTCGATCCCGCTTTCATCGAGCAGCCGCGCGGTCGGGTAGTCGTAGGCGGTGAGGACGGCGAGCTTTTCGCCACGGCGTTTAAGGGCGGTGAGGTCGGCGGGTTTCATGGTGGGGTGGTGGGTGAAAAAAGTGGTCATCCTGAGCGGAGCGGAGGCGGAAAGGCGGGCGTAGCGCAGTCGAAGGACCTCTAACTTTTCCGCGGGCGGAGGCGGTTGGGAATGGGGAATGACGAATGAATGACGAAGCACGAAGGCCGAAGGACGCAGCGCGCGGTGGTGAATTCGTCATTCGGGTTTCTTTCGTCATTCGCCATTCGTCATTCGTCATTTTTTCCTCCCCCGCCTCCGCCCGCGGAAAA
>JAYWEB010000186.1:0-1767 GCA_043779575.1 Chthoniobacter sp.
CCGCTTGTCACCTTGTCCGCGCGGCACAGCACGCGCTTAAACGCATCCGCCCAATTCCGTTAATTCCGTCGAATTCCGTTAATTCCGTCAAAAAATACAAAACGGAATTAACGGGATTTGACCAAATTAACGGAATGGATTTTTGCCCAGTGTCCTAACCTGCAACCCACTTTTGAAAAAACCCGAACTCCTCATCCTCGCCCTCGTGCTGCTTGCCACGGCGGCGAAGATTTACTGCGCGTGGACGACCATCGGCACCGCCGACGTGGGGCTGTTCCGCGAGTTCGGCCACACCATTTCCGACCGCGGCCTCACGGCCATGTATCGCGAGACGCCGCTCTTTAATCACACGCCGCTCGTCGGCACATTCACCGGCCTCGCCTACGATCTCGCCGAAGGCCGCGGGCGGCCTTTCGCGCGCCTCATCCGCGCGCCGGGGATCATTGCCGATGTGCTCTCCGTGCTCGTGCTGCTCTGGCAACGGCGGCGCACGGGGCGGCCCGCGTGGTGGGCGCTCGCGCTCTTCGCGGTCAGCCCGATTTCCTTCATGGTTTCGGGCTTTCACGGCAACGTCGATCCCCTCGTCCCGCTCGCACTGCTCCTCGCGGCGGCGGCGTGCGTGGGCGGCGATGCGGCCCTGTGCGGGCTCTGCATCGGGCTGGCGTGCCAGGTGAAAATCATCCCCGTGCTGCTCGCGCCCGTGTTCTTTTTCCACTGGCTGCATCGCGGAAAAGCGCGCGCATTTTCCATCGCCGCCGTGGTCACCGGCCTCATCGGCTGGCTCCTGCCGCTGCTCACGATTCCCGGCATCTTTTTGAAAAACGTGGTCGGCTATTCGAGCATCTGGGGCGTGTGGGGCATCACCTATCTGCTGCGTCTGACGGATGCGCCCGCGCTGCGCGGCATCGCCTTCGCCACGCTCACGCCGGCGCAAGCCGGGATCATCGCTGCGCTGAAAGTCATCGTCATCGCTGGCGTGTTCGCGCTCGCGTGGCGGCGGCGCGCGGCGGACTTACTAACAACCATGGCGCTGGCCTGGCTGGTCTTCTTCGTCTTCGCGCCGGGCTTTGGCGTGCAATACCTCGTCTGGCCCGCGCCCTTTTTCCTCTTTCTCTCCGCGCGCTGGAGCGCCGTGCTGACGGCGGCGGGCAGCATCGCGCTCTTCGCCTTCTATACCATTTGCGCGCATGGGTTGCCGTGGGACAAAGCCTTCCTCGTCCAGCAAGCCGCGCCGCAATGGACGCCCTGGCTCCTGCTCCCGTGGGCGGCGTTTGCCGCCTGCCTTGGCGCGCAGGGCCTGGCGCTCCGGGTAAAAGCGGAACCTTTAACCAGCCTCCCAGCGCCCGCAGATGCCGCAGGGTAGGACCAACCCATCGCGCTGGCTGGGCAGACCCAGCTCGCCCACGGTGATGTTACCGCCGTGTTTGGGTAAGAGCTTGGTCAGCATGTTACCCAGCACGAGCGGCGAGAGCTTTGAGGCATAGCTATTGATGAGGAGAAAGAGCGGGCGTTCGCTGAGTAAGTTCCGGCACTCGACTAACAGCGGCCACAAGTCTTCCTCGATCTTCCACACCTCGCCAGCGGCCCCGCGTCCGTAGGCGGGTGGGTCGAGGATGATGCCATCGTAGCGCCGTCCGCGGCGGACTTCGCGGGCGGTGAAGTTCAGGCAGTCATCGGTGATGTAGCGGATCGGCGCGGCGGCGAGACCGGAGAGCGCGGCGTTGTCGCGGCACCACTGCACCACGCCTTTCGAGGCATCCACATGGC
>JAYWEB010000187.1:0-4524 GCA_043779575.1 Chthoniobacter sp.
CCACTGCGCCGGCTGTGGACTCGCATCGAGCTGGAAATCATCCGCGTGCTGGAGGCGGGCCATGCGCTCAAGGAGAGCCCCGATTACGAGCTGCACCGGTTGACGACGCAGACCCCGGCGTTTTTCGACGAGACGGTGAGCCGGCATGTCGCGGGGTTGGAAAAGGAACTGGCGACGCTGGAAAGTGAGGCGGAGGAACTGGCGAGGGAGATCGAGGAACGCACCGGGGAGGCGGTGCCGGGTGTCGGGTAGATACTCGCAAGCCCCGGACAACTCGCGCACGCCGTCGATGAGGGCGTCGAGTTTGGCGGTGTCCACTTTCACGAAACCGGCGGCGCTGGCGGTGGCAGCGGGCGCAGGCTTGGCCGGCTCGGCGACGACGGGCGTGGCGGCGGAAATGGGGAGGACCACGCGGGCGGCGGGGGCTGCGGGCTCCGGCGCGGGCATGGCAAAGGTGAGTGCCGGCTCGAGGACGATGGGTACGGCGACGGCGGGTGCCGTGGCGACGGGCGCGGCGGGATTCGCGAGGATGGCCTGGACGCGCGCGATGAGCGCGCCGACGTTCTGACCGTTGAGCTGCGCGTGAATCTGGGTGGTGAATTTTTTGAGCGTGTCGCTGCCTTCGAGGATGACGCCGATGATCGCCGAACTGAGCGCGAGCTTGTGCTGGCGGGCGGCGTCGAGGAGCGATTCCAGCTCGTGGGCGAGAGCCTGGATGGGCAGGAGATGGAGTCATAGGCCGAAACGACCGAGCAGCTTCTGCAACTGCGGAGGCAGCGTAGCGAGGGATGATGACATGGGCGATTCTTGCATGGCACGGGGCTTTTCATGAGGGGCGGCTCCCCCCGCGCGGCGGAAAAGGGGAGCGCCCGCGCCCGCGCGTGCCGTGTTCCGACGCCCGCGCCGGAAACCGTGCTGGCGGCTGCGTCGCGAGCGCCGCTCCCGTGCGTGACGCGGTGTTGCTCCGGGTGCGGGTCCACGGTCTGCGGCGGGGTGCCGCCGACAGCACGCGAGGGCGCGCGCGCTCCCCGTACTTCAGGGCGGCGGCGGGGCGCTCTGGGGCGTGCGTGGGGAGGGGACTGCGTTACAGGAATGTCACATCCCTCGGCTTGTCGGCGGGGTGGCACGGCTTAAACTACCGGCCAATCTCCATGAGCAGCAAAGCCGCGAACAAAAAAATCCTGGTCGCCGACGATGAGCCGGACGTGCTCCACCTCGTCTCCCTCAATCTCAAAAATGCCGGCTTCAATGTCATCAAAGCCGACGACGGCCTGAAGGCGCTGACCTTGGCGCGCGAGCGGCAGCCCGCGCTGATCGTGCTCGACCTGATGCTGCCGGAAATGTCCGGGCTTGAGGTGTGCAAGGTTTTGAAAAAGGAACCCGCCACCGCGCAGATCCCGATCATCATGCTCACGGCGAAAGCGGAGGAGGTGGATCGCATCGTGGGCCTGGAACTCGGGGCGGACGATTACCTGACCAAGCCCTTCAGCCCGCGCGAACTCGTGCTGCGCGTGCAGTCCGTGCTGCGGCGCGCGAGCAGTTCGCCGGAGGTCGGCGACCAGATCGCGCTGGGCGACATCCGCGTGGACCGCGCCCGCTATGAGATCACCGTCGCGGGCCAGCCGATCGATTTCACGGCCACGGAATTCAAGCTCCTGACCCTCCTGATGGAGCGCCGCGGGCGCGTGCAAAGCCGCGACACGCTGCTCAACGATGTGTGGGGCTACGCAAGCGCCATCGACACGCGGACCGTGGACACGCATGTGCGCCGGCTGCGCGAAAAGCTCGGCAAGTCCGCCGACTGCATCGAGACGGTGCGCGGCTTCGGCTACCGCATCGCGGACGCGCGCACGTGACCTGGTTTTTCGGCATCCTCGCGGCCGGCATCGGCCTCGCGTGGTGGCGGCACGAGCGGCGGATGGCGAGGCACTGGCGGCATCTCGGGGACATGCTGGACGCGCTGGCCGCGGGTCGCGAGCCGGGCAGTTTTGTCTTCCTCCACGGCGGGCATTTCTCCGCGCTCACGCATCCGCTCGGCAAGCTGGCGGAAGAACAGGCGCGGCTCCGCGGGCAGTCCGACCGCGAGGAATTCAAGCTCCGCACGGTCCTCGCGAGCATGGAGGAGGGCGTGATGGTGGTGGATGGGCAGCAGGTGCTGCGGCTGGTGAATCCGTCGTTCAGCCGGATTTTCGAGCCAAAAGGCGAGCCGCTCGGCCAGACCGTGCTCCAGATTTTGCGCGAGCCGGAGATCGCGGCGATGCTCGCCGCCGCGCTGAAAACCGGCGAGCCCCAGACGCGCGACATCGCGGCGCACGGCGGGTGCCCCGCGCGGCATCTCGGCGTGCATGCGGTGCCCATCCGCGACCAGGCGGGCGGGCTGGGCGTGGTCACGATTTTCCGCGACATCTCGCGGCTGAAGCAGCTCGAAGACGTGCGCCGCGAATTCGTGGCCAATGTCTCGCACGAGCTGCGCACCCCGCTTTCCATCTTCCACGGCTACCTCGAAAATCTGCGCGACGATCCGGGGATGGCGCGGGCGGATCAGGCCGAGGTCTTCGCGATTTTGAGCCGCCACTCGCTGCGTCTGAACGCGCTGCTCGAAGACCTGCTGACCCTCGCGCGGCTGGAGTCGCGCCAGGAAAATCTGCGCGTGGAGGAGATCGCGCCAGCAGCGTTTTTGCGCGGGGTGGCGGCCGATTGGGAAAGCCCGATCGCGAAGAAAAAGCTGACGCTGACGGTGGACGTGCCGCCGGGGTTGCCCGCGCTTTTCGGCGATCCGCTGCGCCTCGGCCAAGTGCTGAACAACCTCCTCGAAAACGCCGTGAAATATACCGGACCCGGCGGCCAGATTCGGCTGCGTGTGGCGCTGGTCGGCGGCCAATTGGAGCTGCGCGTCGAGGACACCGGCCTCGGGATTCCGCCGACCGATCTGCTGCATATTTTCGAGCGCTTCTACCGCGCGGACAAAGCGCGCACGCGCGAGCAGGGTGGCACGGGGCTGGGGTTGTCCATCGTCAAACACATCGTCCAGACCCACGGCGGCACCGTGCAGGCCGAGAGCGTGTACGGCAGAGGCACCACGATCATCGTGCGCCTGCCGGCGGCGGCGCGCGGGAGCTAAGCAGCGCGCTTTTTCTAAAAACCGAACCAGTACCCGCGCAGCCAAGCGGCACCGCGGAGGCCGGCGTAGATGGCGATGAGGAGGAGCGCGAGGCGGGCTTCGCCGCGGATGGCGGCGCGATCAAACGGACGGCGCTCGGCTTCCGCCCAAGGCCGGAGGCGCGGGAGGAGGCGCGGGACGCGGGCGCAGTAGCGGGCGTAGGCGGTGCCAAACTGGCCGCGGAGGAAGCGCTCTTCGGCGGGGACGATGGCGGTGTAGAGAAAGGCGAAAACGGTGACGCAGAGCGCGAGCATCCACGGATCGGCGAGCAGCCCGACCATGCCGACGCCGAGGACGACGCTGGCGAGGTAGATGGGGTTGCGGACGTGGGCAAAGGGGCCGCCGGTGGCGAGGCGCGGAGCCTCGATGGTGGCGCGGCGCGTGTGCCCGCCCGCGCAGCCCGCGGCCCACGCGCGCAGGGCGAGGCCGACGACGACGAGGCCGAGGGAGACGAGCGTGCCGGCGGTGGCGTGCGCGCCGAAGAAATCGCGCGGGCGATACACGAACGAGGCGAGGAGCACGGCGGTGAGGCCGACGTGCAGGCGGCGGTGGAAAATGCGGACGCCGAGCGCGGCGAAAAAATCGGACGGAGCGGACGTGGCAGGCATCGCGGGGCAGTGCTATCCGGCGGAGGGCGGCTCGGCAATGCTGGCGGCGAGGGTGTCGGCGAGCGGGCCGGGGTCGGCGGCGTCGAGGTGGATGACGTCGAGCGCGGTTTCGCGGCGGAACCAGGTGAGCTGGCGTTTGGCGTACTGGCGGGTGGCGAGCTGGATGGCGGCGATGGCTTCCGCGCGGCTGCACTGGCCGGTGAGGTGCGCGCGGATTTCGCGCCAGCCGAGCGTCTGGCGGGCGGTCGCGCCGACCTCGCCGGCGGCGCGCACTTCTTCGACGACTCCGGCGGCAAACATGGCCTCGGTGCGCTGGTCGATGCGGGCGAGGAGGGCGCTGCGCTCCCGCGTGAGGACGACGCCGCGCACGCCGGGCGGCGAGCCGCTCCACTGCTCGCGGAAGCTGGAAAAGGGACGGCCGGTGACGAGGCAGACTTCGAGCGCGCGGATGACGCGGCGCGGGTTTTGCAGATCGAGCTGGGCGGCGGCGGTGGGGTCGAGCGCCCCGAGCTGGCGCTGCAAATCAGCGAGCGGCTGGCTTTCCAAACGCGCCCGCAGGTCCGCATCCGCGCCGGGCAGATCGGCGAGGCCGCGGGTGAGGGCGCGCAGGTAAAGGCCGGTGCCGCCGACGACGATGGGCACCCGCCCGCGGGCGTGGATCTCCGCGAGGCGCGGGCTGGCGGCGCGGAGATATTGGGCGACATCGAAGGACTGGGTAAGCGGGATTTCGCCGATCAAATGATGCGGCACGCGGGC
>JAYWEB010000188.1:0-4513 GCA_043779575.1 Chthoniobacter sp.
AAATAGGTGAAACTTCGCCCGTCCTTCGACGTGGCGATGGCCGTCGCGCCGCGCCCGAAAACATACATGAACCATGTGTCGCGGAACTGGAACACATCGGGATCGACAAGATGCTCGCGGGCAAATGCAAGGCCGGCATCCTTGAACTTCACGCCGTCGTCCGAGAGCGCGAGACGGATGCTGTGCGCGCCGTCGGCGCTCGCCGGATCGCGGTCGCGCGTGCCGGGGCTCGATGCGAAATAGTAGAGCCGGAATCTCCCATCCGCAGTCCGCAGCACGCTCGGATCGACAGCCTTGTCGGAAGGCATTCCTTCGATCGCAAACGCTTGCTTGGTGAAATTGATGCCATCATCCGAAATCGCACAGCCAACGGATTCGCCCCGCGTCCCGGGACCACGATCCGCATCGACAAAATAGAGGAACACGCGCCCCTCCACAGCCACCGCGCACGGCACTGACGCGTGTTCGAGCCGCACGCCCGCATCGCGCGTCCATGTGAGACCATCGGGACTCGATGCACTAAGAACTTTGTGAACATAAGGACCGCCGGTGGGCCGTGACGGGTGATTAGCAGGCGCGTCCTGCGCGAAAACAGCGGCGCTGAAAGCGAGCAGGCCGAGGAGGATTTTGGTTTTCATGTTTCCAGAACCAACGCCGCCGACAGGATCGGTTTGTCTGCGCAATCGTGCGGGCCGGGACCTAAAGCGTCTCGTCCCAACTCCCGGAATCCTTGAGCAAAATCTCGCGCAGCAGCCGGACCGGCATCTGGCCGTGATCGCAGACGGCATCATGGAATCTCTTCAGCGAATACGCCGCGCCCTCCTGCTTCTCGAAGTCGCGACGCAGCTTGAGCAGTTGCAACTTTCCGAGCGTGTAGAAAAGATAGCCGGGATCGAACGTGCCGCGCATCGCCTCCTGCCGCGCGGGCTTTTCCTCGTAGTAGCAGTTGTCGCGGAAGAACTGCGTCGCCTCATCCACGCTCATGCCGTGGCAGTGCATCTTGATGGAAACGCAGCGGCGGCAAATCCGCAGCAGTGCCTCATCGGATTGCGCGAGCCGATACTTCGCGCCTTCGAGCCCGGTGCCGCCGTAGCCTTCATCGATGAGCATCTGCTCGCAGTAATGCGCCCAGCCCTCGACAAAAGCGTAGCTGCCAAACATCTTCGCGATCCGGCTCACGGGCGACGCGTTCAAATGCAGAAATTGAACATAGTGACCGGGGTAGGCTTCATAAATACTTACCACATCCGCCGTGTAGTGATTGAAAGCGCCAAGCCATTCGTCCTTCTCCTTGTCGGACCATTCCGACTCAACCGGCGTCACATAGTAGTAAGCCTCAGTCCCGCGTTTCTCGAATGGCCCCGGTGTGTCCATCGACGCAAAACTGCCCGCGCGTTGATAAGTCGGCGTTTCCTCCACCCGCGCGCGCACTTCGCTCGGCAGGGTGATGATTTGGTGGTCGATCAGAAATTGCCGGATCGACTCCAGATTTTTCCGCGTATCAGGAATGAGCGCGTCCGCCGTCGGGTGATCGCGCTGAAGCTCGCGCATCGCCTCGATCGGCGTTTTGCCCGGCGCGACTAACTTCGCCGCTGTCGCAAACGCAGCCTGCTCGCGCTTGAGTTCGGCGAGGCCGATTTCGAGAATCTTCTCGGGCGCGAGCGTCATCGCATCACGCACCGCGAGGAATTTCCGGTAACGCTCTTCACCCAGTGCAAACGAATCGTCCGCGTGCGGCAGCCGCTCCTTTTCCAGCCACGTCGCGTAGTCATTGAAAGCCGCCACCGCCTTCGCCTTCGCCTCGCGAAATTCCGCCATTAGCGTCTCGTCCTTCACGCCGCTCACGGCCTGGGCGAGATCCTTCTCCAGGAATTCCGCGGTGCCCTTGGCGATGTCGATCGCGAGCGTCACTTTCGGTCGCGGCAGTGGATCGACCAGATTCGTGCGCGCCCTCGCGAGGAAGGCAGGCGCAGCGTTCGCGAGCTTCACGATGAAGCGGAGGCGATCCGCCAGCGGCGCGTAGTCGCGCTTGAGATACACGTTGAAATCAAACGCCTGTGCGTAAGTCATCGGGTTCTTCTCAAACTCACGCGATTCCTCGAACTGAAAGAGTTCGTCCTTCACGACGAGTTGCAGCGCGCGGAAGTCCGACTCGGCCGATGCGCCCAGCGTCTTTCGATCGGCGAAACCAGCGAGCTCGCCGTCAAAATCGCGTAACTGCTCCTTCGCCTTCGCGAGCGCGGCAGGCGAAAGGTCCGGCGTCCCGCCATCATATTCATGCAAGCCAAGGCTCACGCCGAGGAGCGGTCGCGCGAGGAAGTATTCGTGCAGGAACTTGTCCGCCGTTTTCTGAAAAGCCGCATCCGCAACTGGTTCGGCGCGCGCCGCGAGCGGAGTGAGAAGCGGGACCAAGGCGAGCAGGAAAAACCGTGGTTTCATGCGCGCGAAAGTAGATGGCGCAAACCGCAAGCGGAAGCGCTACTTCGCGCGCGGATGGAATTTGAGATGCACGCTCTTCAGGTGCCGCTGATCGACGTGCGTGTAAATCTGCGTGGTCGAAATATCCGCGTGTCCGAGCATTTCCTGGATGATGCGCAGGTCCGCGCCATTACTCAGCAGATGCGTGGCAAAGCTGTGCCGGAGCAGATGCGGATACACGTTCACGTCGATGGCTGCGCGCTTCGCGACTTCCTTCACGATCTGCCACACGCGCACCGTCGTGAGCTTTTTTCCGCCGCGCGAGGAGAGGAAAATCTCGCTCCCCGTTTTCTTCGTCACGCTTTCCGGTCGTCCACGCCCCAGATACGCGACGATGGCATCGCACGCCTTTTTCCCGACCGGCACGAGCCGCGTTTTATTCCCCTTCCCTGTTACGCGGATGATCCGATTTTCGAGATCGAGCAGTTCCAGTTTCGCATTCACGAGTTCCGACACGCGCAGCCCGCTCGCGTAAAGCAGCTCCAGCATCGCCCGGTCGCGCAACCCGCGCGGAGCGTTGAGATCCACGCCATCGAGGAGGCGATCGACCTGCAATTCATTCATCGTCTCCGGCAGGAAGCGCGAGATGCGCGGCAGCGACATCGACTCCGCCGGATCGCGCGGGAGGCGTCCGCGCGCTTGCAGCCAGCGGAAGAAAATCTTGATCGCCACGATCACGAGTTTGATTGACGACGCCGAAAGCCCGCGCCGTTTCGAGTGCCCGAGATAGTCGGAGATATGTTGCAGCGTCACCTCGCGCGCCTCGACGATCATCTGCGGCGGAGGTGTGCCCGCCTGCACCCACTGCTCCAGCGCAGCCTCGCCGACCTTTTCCAGCAACCGCCGCTTTTCCAGCCACTGCGCGAATCCTTCCAGCGAAAGCCGCGTGGATAGTTGGTAGTTATCCGAAAGCCCGCGCTCGGTCGCGAGGTAGAGGATGAAGTCTTCGAGGTCCGTGCGCATCTGCTCCGCACGATGTTCCGATGAACCCCGCGCCGCTAGCTTTAAGGTGCGTGGCGAAACTACTTCATCGCGGCGAGAGCTTCCTGCGCCAGCTTTCGCGCGCCCGATTGCTTGAACTTCTTCCCCGCGGCAGTGCTGAAATCGGCTTTCGCGTCCTCTTTGCGATCCAGCGCGAGATAGGCACGCCCGCGATTGTAAAAGATGTATGGGTCTTCCGGCGAGAGAGCGGCGGCGGCGTTGAAGGCACCGAGCGCATCTTCAGGGCGATTGAGCAAAAGAAGCGCGTCGCCCCGACGATTGTGCGCCTTCGCGGTCAGCGCGCTGGTTTGCGGTTGTCCGGATGGCAAGCATTCGGGAAGGGCGGCGAGAATGAGTTCGCAGGTTTGAAATGCGGTCTCGGCGACGGGCGCGGTCGCCTTTCCGTCGCGAAGATTTTCTTTCACCTGATCGAGCAAAGCAGCCAGCGGAGCGGACGCCAGGCGGCCCGGAGCCCGTGCGCGATTGTATCGCCGAAGAGCCTCGATGCACTGCGCGGCGTCCCCGCTCGCCGCGAGCTTGTTGATTTCCGCGAGGGTCGGAATGGAAACTGGCTGAACTTTCGGAATCGCCGGCTCGACTGGTTTCGCGAGCGCGAGGCCGGCGAGATAAATGTCGTCGCCGACGAGTCGCGAATATTCGGCGGGGATTTGCGCGCCGCCCGATCGCGCCATCACACTTGCGCGCGTGCGTTTGAAGACTTGCTCGATGCTGAGCCCGGGCGAGAGCAGATGTTTTGTGAGTTCCCCGGAGTAGAGACCGTTGATGCCCTCGCCATCAGACGCGGCGCGTCCCGCATCAGTGGCAAAGGCGATGAGGGAACCGGCGGGAGGGTTCATCTCCACGAGTCCGCCGCTCGCCGCAGCGTTCCTCGTCCGCGGATCGCGCGCCACCGGGGTCGTGCGGCAGGCGTCGAGGATGACGAGATTGCATCCCACCCCCGCGTTGTTCATCTCGGCGACGGCCTGCTCGACATTAAAAAGCTTCGTTTCGGCGAGCAGTCGGAGTCCGCTGCCATCAGTGCCCTCGGGCTGGT